>NZ_JBLZFZ010000012.1:0-148827 GCF_050753385.1 Pantanalinema rosaneae CENA516 | reverse complement strand
AGATGTGTATAAGAGACAGTCCCCGACCCCCGCGCCACAAAGGGAATGCCATAGCGATGACAAATTTGCACCACTCCAGCCACTTCCTCAGTCGTGCGCGGTAACACCACCACCGCCGGACGCTGGCGATAACTGGTCAAGCCATCACATTCATAGACCAGCAATTCTTCTTTGCGCCGCACCACATTGTTCTGTCCGACGATCGCGGCAAATTCTCGAACGATCGGTGACCAGTCGCGGGAGGTGGTCTGGAGGGAGTTTTCAGCCAGCATAATTTGGTTCGTGCAAGGAGTTAGTTTAATTTTACGAGAATGGCGGAATGGGTGGTGTGACTGATTCGGTAGAATAGGGCGGATTACTGTGTCGTGCAGTGGTTGATTGATCCTTTCTTGGTTAAACAAAACTCCGTATGTCTGAGCCGCAGAAGCTCTATGAGGGCAAAGCTAAAATCCTTTACGCCACCGATGATCCCGATGTGCTACTGACCTATTTCAAGGACGATGCCACGGCGTTCAATGCCCAAAAGCGCGGCAGCATTTCAGGTAAAGGGGTCGTGAACTGTGCGATTTCTACCCACCTGTTTCAACAACTAGAGGCAAAGGGAATTCCCACCCACTTGATTGACCAGCCCAGCCCCAATGAAATGCGGGTAAAGTCGGTGACGATCGTGCCATTGGAAGTGGTGGTGCGGAACATTGCAGCCGGGAGTCTCTGTCGAGAAACTGGCCTCGCGTTGGGAACAGTTTTACCCCAACCCCTAGTCGAGTTCTACTACAAAAATGACGGCTTAGGTGATCCGCTGTTGACGCGCGATCGACTGCTGTTATTAAACCTGGCAACCCCAGAACAGGTGGAGCAACTGCAAACTATGGCACTGCAAATCAACCAAATCTTGACGACGTTTTTTAACGAGTGCGGGATTACCCTGGTAGACTTCAAACTGGAGTTCGGCTGCGATCGACAGCAGAATTTAATCCTGGCAGATGAAATTAGCCCGGATACCTGTCGGTTATGGAACCAGACAGAAACTGATCCGCAAAAACGGGTACTCGACAAAGATCGGTTCCGGTTGGATCTGGGTGAAGTGGAGTCAGCCTATCAGCAAGTGATGCAACGGGTGTTGAGCCATACCTAACCTTGTCGCTACGGCATAGAGTCCGGGTTCTCCAAGTGACCAGTCTCAGCTTCTGACTTCCTGCTTGGGATGAATCCCTGGTTTTAGGGACAGAGGTATGCGTAAATGAAATAATTCTTCAATTCAACTCTCAAAACTTCAACTTCGTGCATCCAAAATAAGTATTCGTACCCATCTATGCGGTAGAATTTCACAGTTTATGCCTTCTGTGTTCGGTACTGCTTCATTTTGCCTGCTTAGAGCAGGAATGGTGTGTGGACGTGTCAAATAGCCTGAACAAAATGCGCCTATCCCCAACCCTTGTAGCCTTTTTGGCAGCCTCAACAACACTGGGCTTATCCAATTCTGCGAAAGCACAGTCCGCTCCTGCAATCCCAGAAGCGGCGCGATCGCCCTACTCTCCCATTGTCTCGGGAGCGCCTCAATGGATGAGACAGCAGGTTGTCGTATCCACCTCAGAGCCTGAGCGGATTGACGTATCCTCCCCAGAGATCGAGGCTGACGCGATCGCCCAGATTCAGGATGATCCCAATTCTCCTCCTGGGGCACCACCGCTCCCCAGAATTACCCCAGGCGACCAATCCACTCCGCTGCAAACCACGCCGGACACCCTGCAATTTTCGCCACCACTATCGCCTCAGCCTGAGCTACAAGTTCCCACGACCGAACCACCCACCGCTCCTACACCGGAAGCGACTCCTAGTGCTCCCTCGGAGAGTACCACCCCAGCTCCCCCAGACACCTCAGTCCCGATTACGCCGCCGCCTGGTAGCCAAACGCCCGGTGGCACCACGGCTGACCCAAATGAGGCGAGGGTGCTGGTGGCAGAAGTGCTGATTAACGGGGTGGAAGGAGCCATTCAAAATGAAGTCTATAGTGTGATTCGGACGCAACCCGGACGCACCACCACCCGTTCCCAACTCCAAGAAGACATTAACGCAATTTTCCGTACCGGCTACTTCTCAAATGTCCGAGCCGTTCCAGAAGACACCCCTCTAGGGGTCAGAGTCACCTTTGAGGTTCAACTCAACCCGGCTTTAAGTGGAGTCAATGTTGAGGGAACAACTGTATTGCCGCAATCGGTGATTGACGAAGCCTTTCAAGAGCAATACGGCAGCACCATTAACCTGAACCGAATTGATGAAGGCATCAAACGGATTACCCAGTGGTATCAGGATAATGGGTATGTTCTGGCTCAGGTGATTGATGCCCCTGCCGTTGAACCCGATGGGCAAGTCACAATTCAAGTGGCAGAGGGGGTGGTTGAAAATATTGAAGTGCAGTTCATCAACAAAGATGGGGACGCTACCGATGAGCAAGGCAATCCCATCCGAGGACGCACCCGCGACTTTATCATTACCCGCGAGTTTGAAACCAAGCCCGGAGAAGTATTCAACCGGAACAAAATTGAGCGTGACTTACAACGGGTGTTTGGGTTAGGCATCTTTGAAGATGTCCGACTGGCGCTCCGCCCCAGCACCCAGGATCCCCGCAAGGTGGTAGTCGTCGCCAACGTCGCGGAACGCAGAACCGGCTCGATTTCGGCAGGGGCAGGGATTAGCTCCGCCAGTGGCTTGTTTGGGACAGTCAGCTACCAGCAGCAAAACCTGGGCGGCAACAATCAGCGACTGGGGGCAGAAATCCAGGTGGGGCAACGCGAACTCTTGTTTGACCTCAACTTCACTGACCCCTGGATTGGTGGCGATCCATTCCGCACCTCTTACTCGGTTAACCTCTTCCGCCGCCGCACGATCTCCCTGGTATTTGATGGGGGTGAGCGCGAGGTGGAATTATCGAATGGCGATCGTCCTCGGGTAGTGCGAACGGGGGGAGGTGTCAGCTTTACCCGACCGTTGAATGGTAATCCCTACCGGCGGGCAGAATGGACAGGTTCCCTGGGCTTGCAGTACCAGAACGTTAGAATCACCGATGCCGATGGTGATACGGCTCGAAAAGATGAGCGGGGGAACGATCTGAGTTTTAGTGGAACAGGCAAAGATGACTTGCTCACCCTACAATTCGGCGTGGTGCAGGATCGGCGAAATGATGCCCTACGTCCGACTCAAGGCTCACTGCTTCGATTAGGTACAGAACAATCTATTCCCGTGGGTTCCGGTAGCATCTTTATGAATCGCTTGCGGGGTGGCTATAGCTTCTATGTGCCGACGCGGCTATTGCGACTCACCCAAGGGTGTCAAGACCCCAAATCCAGACCTGCCGATTGTCCGCAAGCCTTTGCCTTTAATGTGCAAGCTGGAACTGTCATCGGTGATTTGCCGCCCTACGAAGCCTTTGCCTTAGGGGGAAGTAACTCAGTCCGGGGATATGATGAGGGTGATTTAGCGGCGGCTCGGAGCTTTGTGCAAGCCTCGATCGAATATCGCTTCCCGATCTTCTCGATCATTTCCGGGGCATTGTTTGTTGATGCTGCTACAGACTTTGGTTCTCAAAGCAGCGTACCGGGCGATCCAGGTGGAGTCAGACGTAAGCCGGGAAGTGGGTTTGGCTATGGAGCCGGGGTACGGATTCAATCGCCACTAGGCCCAATTCGGATTGACTTTGGTCTGAATGACCAGGGAGATAGCCGTCTCCACTTTGGTATTGGGGAGAGGTTCTAATGTCGGGAGACGTGGCTGAGGGCAGCGCATTATATTCACCGCTCCAAAGGAACATCCCAATGGCAGTCTCACCTGGACAGCAGTCGGAAGTTGATCATCCGGCAGTCAATCTCATGCCAACGTCTTGCCAGTCCACGCTGCGATCGCCGTTTGTCCGATCGGGCATAGGACTACACTCTGGCTTACCTGTTCAGGTGCGTGTATCCCCAGCTCCCGTAGGACGAGGACGCTACTTTGTCCGCACAGATTTGCCCGGTACACCGGAAGTCGAGGCTGAAATTAATTCGGTCAGCCAGACTACGCTCTCTACTGAACTAGCTGCCGAAGCCGCCCGAGTCCGTACCGTCGAACATTTACTAGCGGCTCTAGCGGGTATGGGGGTAGATAATGCCCGGATCGAACTCGATGCACCAGAACTTCCCTTGCTGGATGGCTCTGCTCAGGAATGGGTTCAAGCGATCGCTGAGGTCGGACTGGCAGCCCAATCGGCTCAGCGATCGTCGATCACGCTAGCAGCACCAGTCTGGGTACGTCAGGACGATGCCTTTGTCGCCGCTCTACCCTCACCGGAATTGCGGTTTACCTATGGAATCGATTTCGCTGACCTGCCAGCCATTGGCAACCAGTGGCATAGCTGGTCACCTGAAGTCAGCTTTGCGACGGAAATTGCCCCTGCCCGTACCTTTGGCATTGCCCACCAAATTGAATATTTACGTCAGCAGGGATTAATTAAAGGCGGTAGCCTGGACAATGCTCTGGTCTGTAGCCCTGAAGGGTGGCTCAATCCCCCCTTAAGATTTCCGAATGAACCAGTACGCCATAAACTTTTAGACTTAATAGGAGACTTAAGTTTGTTGGGAGGTTTTCCCACTGCCCATTTTCTGGCATACAAAGCCAGCCACCAGTTACATACCCAACTGGTGCGATCGCTAGTCACAGCTATCCCATCTTAGCCAGTGGCAATCAGTGACCGAGGCATCGCAATTTTCTAGTTTCGCTCTTCCGCCCGCCTATTACCATCCGATCTATGTCTACCCTGATTAACGTTAATACGCCTGAAACACCCATCAGTCATGTCGAAACTCGTCCCGACACGGGAGAGGCAGGAACTTCTGAGCATCCAGAAGCAACCGTTAAAACCGTGTTATCGGCAGAAGAGATTCATCAACTGTTACCGCACCGCTACCCCTTTGCCCTGGTAGACCGGATCATTGACTATGTGCCTGGAAAACGTGCCGTCGGCATTAAAAATGTCACCTTCAATGAACCTCATTTCCAGGGTCATTTTCCCGGTAGACCAATCATGCCCGGTGTGCTGATTGTCGAAGCGATGGCACAGGTAGGCGGTATTGTGCTGACCCAAATGAATGAAGATGTTCAGGGCGGGCTGTTTATGTTCGCTGGCATCGATAAAGTGCGGTTCCGCCGTCCCGTGGTTCCTGGGGATCAACTGATTATGACCGTGGAACTCCTGTGGGTGAAGAAACGTCGGTTTGGCAAGATGCAGGGACGAGCCGAAGTCGATGGGCAACTGGTTTCGGAAGGCGAACTCATGTTTTCTTTAGTGGATTGATGACAACCCTGATTCATCCAACTGCCGTAATTCATCCTAATGCCGAGCTACATCCCACGGTTCAAGTTGGGGCGTATGCCGTGATTGGCGATCGGGTGAAAGTGGGTGCCGGAACCACGATCGGCGCTCATGTGGTTCTGGATGGTTGGACGGAAATTGGCGCTCGGAACCAGATCTTTCCCGGTGCGGCGATCGGGTTAGCCTCCCAAGATCAGAAGTATGCGGGTGCAGACAGTCTCGTTAAAATCGGCGATGACAACTGTATTCGCGAATATGTCACGATTAATCGCGCCAATGCAGCGGGGGAAGCCACCATCATTGGCAACGGCAATTTGCTCTTGGCATACGTGCATGTTGCCCATGACTGCATTATTGAAGATCAGGTGATCATTACTAATGCCGTTTCCCTAGCTGGACATGTGCGCGTCGAGTCGCGGGCGCGGATTGGCGGCATGGTCGGGATTCACCAGTTTGTGCAGATTGGTCGCTTTGCCATGATTGGCGCGATGTCTCGCATCGATCGCGATGTGCCCCCCTATATGCTGGTAGAGGGTAATCCTGCCCGAGTACGATCGTTGAATCGGGTCGGTTTGCAACGGGCTGGACTATCGGAGTTAGAAGAAGGACAGATCTGGCGATCGCTGAAACAGGCTTTTCGTTTGTTGTATCGATCGGGCTTATCCCTCAACGAGGCGCTGGACAAACTGGAACCCCTGATTGATAGCGATTACTTACAACATCTGCACCGCTTTTTGTCTCAGTCGCAGCAGCCCGGTCGCCGCGGCCCTACCCCCAGTCGGCGGAGCAAGCATGGCGATGAGGATTAGGGCATGAGCCGCATCTTCATCAGTACCGGCGAAGTCTCGGGGGATTTGCAGGGGGCATTGTTAGTGGAAGCCTTGCAGCGACAAGCCCAGCACCAGGGATTGCCATTGGAAATCCTGGCATTGGGCGGCGATCGCATGGCAGCGGCGGGAGCTAAATTGCTCGGTAATACTAGCGCGATCGGGTCGATTGGGATTCTGGAATCCCTGCCCTTCGTTCTGCCGACCCTGCAAGTGCAACGGCAAGCCCAGCGTTACCTGAAGCAATCTCCCCCTGATTTAGTGGTGCTGATTGATTACATGGGGCCGAATGTTGGCTGGTGTAACTATTTAGTCAAACACCTGCCACACGTTCCGATCGTCTATTTCATTGCCCCGCAGGAATGGGTCTGGGCATTGAATTCCGCTAATACCGATCGCATTGTCCGAGCCACCCGGCGGATTCTGGCAATCTTTCCGGAGGAAGCCAAATATTTTCAAGCCCACGGGGGACAGGTGACCTGGGTGGGGCATCCCCTGGTCGATCGCATGCAAACCGCCCCGACGCGTACAACAGCCCGGAGTACGTTAGGAATTGCCCCTGACCAACCAGCCATCGTTTTATTGCCCGCCTCCCGCCGCCAGGAATTAAAATATTTGCTGCCGGTGATCTGTCTGGCAGCACAACAGATACAGACCAAGCTACCGGATGTGCAGTTCTGGATCCCGTTAGCACAGCCCCAGTTTCGTCAGCCGATCCAGCAGGCGATTCAGGCGTATGGGTTACAGGCAACTATCCTGTCCGATGGGGAGGCGGGAGCCGGACGGGAGATGACCCTACAGGCGATCGCCGCCGCCGATCTGGCGATTACTAAATCTGGCACCGTCAATCTAGAGATTGCCCTGCTGGATGTGCCGCAGGTGGTGTTATATAAGCTGAATCCGCTCACCGCCTGGATCTTAGACAAGGTACTCCAGTTTTCGGTGCCGTTTGTCTCACCACCCAACTTAGTCACCATGCAGCCGATCGTGCCGGAATTTTTACAAGACCAGGCAACCCCCACCGCGATCGCCCAGACAGCCCTGGAATTACTGTTGAATCCTGATCGCCGTCAACAGATGCTAACTGGTTATGAGCAAATGAGAGCCGCCTTAGGAGAAGTAGGAGCCTGCGATCGGGCAGCACAAGCCATCTTACAACTCCTACCAAAAACTGCGACTTAACAGGATTCAGTCCCATCAATTATTTTTTGGTCGGTAGTTTCAATGCCTTCTTAACCAATGTAGGGATTTGCGAGGGAGACGTGGCAACCGGAATTTTTGCCCGTTCAAAAGCGGTAATTTTGCTTTGGGCGCTACCAATATCAGTTCCCAGTTCAGCCACTTGGGAGGCAATTATGGCTCCCGCATGTCCCATCCGTCTACCTTTGGGAGCAGTCCGACCCGCCACGTAGGCGATCACGGGTTTATCGATCGCTTCCGCGATATAGTGAGCCGCCGCTTCCTCGCTATCTCCACCAATCTCCCCAATCAAGACGATCACTTCGGTTGTGTCATCTTCATCTAAGATTTGTAGCCATTGGGGGAAGGAAGACCCGACGATCGCATCGCCACCAATGCACACCCCCATCGATTGTCCCAATCCCGCTAAGGTCAATTCCCGGGCAATCTCATAGGTGAGGGTACCCGTTCGACTAATCAAACCGACGGAACCCGGCAGATAAAACTCAGTCGGGTGAATGCCCAGTAATAATTGACCCGGAACAATAATTCCCGGACTGTCTGGTCCGACGATCAGAGTTTCAGCCGATTCAGCTTTGCGTAATAGGGTCACCATATCGGCGGGTGGCATGCCTTCGGTGATCAACACAATCTGCCGAATCCCCGAGGCGATCGCTTCTAACGCGGCATCCAAGGCGGCATAGGGTGAGACAAAAATCACCGTCGTATCGATCGCACCCACCGTCGATACTGCCATCTCCACCAGATCAAATACCGGGATATCATGCAGCACTTCCTGACCATACCCCGGACTTACACCAGCCACCACATTGGTGCCGTAAGCCTTCATCAATGGGGTGTAGATAGAACCCAGTGGTTCCGTAATTCCCTGAATTAATACGTTGCTATTTGGGGCAAAAATCATAACCTGTTCACTTGCAGGTGCGATGAACGCATAGACTATGGACTGGTCAGTCTTTTGCAGGAGTCACCATGCAAACCTCTACTTTATAGGATGACGCAAACCAGAGATTCCTGCTGCTACTCCGATCACACTCCGATCGCCAAACTCCTGATCAAAAATCAACCATGACGATGCCCCGATTTCGCCAGCACCACCGCTCGCATTACCGCATCATCTAAACTACTTAGCATGGGAATCTGGGCAGATTCCAGGAGTGCCTGGGCAGGTTCACATTGATTGCCCACTAACCGCACGACTAAGGCTGGAATTCGGATTTGGGATACAGTGACCGTTGCCGATCGCAGCTTATTAATTTTAGGGTTGACAGGTTGCGGTTTGGCTCTGATCCGCTCCAAAGAACTGGTAATCACCGTGGCAATCTGATCGCAAGGAACCAGGCTACTGATCAGATTAATCAACACCACCCGTACATGTTTATGTTGAGTCATCAATTCCAGACCGGAATCCAATCGCTGGCTTAAGGTGGTGTGACAAAAATCCCACCGGGTTTCACCGCCAATATTCAGAAAACTCGCGGGTTTGCCGCCCGCCTGACAGACCATATCCATCGTTGCCATCGTTAATCCCGCCCCGTTACAAATAATCCCGATATGACCATCCGGTTCCATCACTACGGGAGTTTCATGCAAGTAAGCCGCTTGTTTCTGCTCAGCTTTGGGATCGAGGGCCGCGAGATGGGGATGCCGAGCCAGCGCATCATCATTCACCGTCACTTTGCCATCCAACGCCATCAATTCCCCGGTGGCGCTAACTCCCAGGGGATTGATTTCCACCAGATCCAGATCATTCTGCACAAAGAGGTGATACATTTTTTCGACGATCGCACTGACGGATTCGATCAATTGCCCCCGCAACCCCATTTTGATTGCCAACCGACGGGCATAGTAGGGCGAAAACTGATCATCAACGATCACATGCTGCATTTGCTCGATCGCCGCCTGCACATCAATCCCCCCTTGCTGGGAACCGAGCAACACCGGACGACGAATGGTGCGGTTTAACACCACTGCCAGGTAAAACTCTTGATCGGCATTGTATTTTGCCTCCGCTAATAGCGCCTGGGGATACTCACCCATAATCGGCAGGTTAAAAATCGTATGGGCTGCCGCGATCGCATCGATCGTGTTTTCGACAAATTTCACGCCACCCACGCGCCCCCGCCCCCCAATCCGCACCTGCGATTTCAGGACTACTGGATAGGGAATGGTTAGTCCTTTCAGGTCTTTGGGGCGATCGATCCGGAGCGAAGGTAGCACCGGAATACCAATGTTCCGAAATAGTTCTTTCGCTTGATATTCCAGCAAATCCATAGTGCGGCTCCTGCGATTAGCGCCTGAATAATGTGATCATGCCCCAAACTGGGGAACATCTGACCTTGAATTTTTACGAACAGGGTCTTTTCGCCTACCCTGGGCACTACTCTAGCTGTCGCTTGCTCCAATAACCCGGTCTACGCTTGCTATGCGCGATCGCCACAACCCAAATTAAATGTTCTAGTTCTGTGTAGAAAAGTTGAAATGGGAACCGTGGAATAATGTAGCGACGCACCCCGGCAATTGTATAACTTGCGCCAAGATTTGGGTTTTGCTGAATTTTGGCGATCGCTTGTTCTACCGTAGCTAACAGATCAAGTCCCAAACCGACTTTCTGGGTTTCATAGTAGGAGATCGATCTGTCTAATTCTGCGATCGCTTCACGATGCAGGATGACAGGCTTCACAAATATTTCTCTCTTAGCTCGGTGAATACCTGGTTAGATGGTTGACCGGCAGCAGTACCATCATGAATTTCTTGCATTCTCCGGGTTAATTCACTTTCCCAAGCCTTTTCTGCATCCTCATCCACTCCTTCATCTAAAGAATGAATCAAGAAGGATGCCAGTTCTGCCCGATCGGCGATCGAGAGCTGAGAGAGTTCAATCTTCAGTTTTTCTGCGGTTTCAGTCATGCTCCTGTTCCCACGTTGCCCCTTAATCATTCCACCATAACTATAAAACGGGTTCGGTTAGGGTCGAGCGATCGGGTTCAGGGGCATTTGAGGCAATCCCAGGGAGCCAAGTTGAGATTTCTAACAATTCACCACCCCTTGCGATACAGTCTGAGGGCGGTGGTTTTGTTTATGATTTGGGAAGTCTTCAGGACAATCCGTGATCATGCAAGCGAATCCAGCCTCTCCATTGATGCAGGAACTTCCTGCCCCACTGCCGTTATTACCCGGACAAGACCCCTGGCAGCGTACCATTCGTCCGATCGGCACCTATGTGCTGAATGGCATTGCCGTTTGGGGCGATCGCCTGGTTTTACTGGACTCGATCCGGGGGTTCTTACTCGGCGTTGATCCCACCACAGATAGTGCCACGGTCTTAAACCCTCTCAATGTGGAGCAGTTTGTTGATGCCGTGGGGTTAGCGATTTGGCAGGATACGCTCTGGTACACGCGAGATAACAGTGTTTATTACTGTCGGTTAGATGACCTGACTCCCCAGCATTTTGTTAGTTTGGATTACTCGGTCACGGGAGTCGGCGTTTGGGAATCGACGGTCTATGTCGCCTCGCAACGGTTAGGCTACATTACGGTGTTTGAACGGGAGTCGGCTCGCGAAATTACCCGCTTTCCCATGCCGGGAGTCGGAGAAGCAAATCTGACATTGCGTGGAGAGGAATTGTGGGTCTGCGATCGCATTGAGCAAACGGTATATTGCCTCGATCGGGCGACCGGCGAACAGCAGTTTTGTGTCTTGACTCCGTTTGACTCGCCCACGGGATTAACCTTCTACCCCCATCCCCAAACTCACCAGGACATTCTCTATGTCTGCTATGCCAGCGAAGAACCCTATATTCGGGATAATCCCAATGCTGAAGATCCGCTAGAACTGAGTATTCGCGATCGTACCTTCGTCCATCCCCTCTACATTCACTACAATCCGCAGCAGCGCTATGCCCTGTCCAACGGTTATCTAATTGAAATGTGCTACGTGGAGGAACTCTTACCAACCGAAGAAGGACAGGTACATCTCAATAACTTGGAATGGCGGATTGCCTTACCGGCGACCACCGATCGCCAGAAAGTGCATAAAATCGAACCGATTGGGCGACCCTTTGTAGAAGAAATCCAGCAGGGGCAACGGGTCGCGGTGTTTAAGTTTGACTCAATTAAGCCCCAAGAACGGCACTTATTTGGCTGGAAAGCCACGCTGGAAGTTCATAGCATTAAATATCGGCTGACCCTGGATGATGTCGATCGCATTCCATCCCTTTCCCCGGAATACCAGGCGAAGTATTTAGTGGATGATGATGAACTGGCAATGGATTCACCCACCATTCAGGCAGCCGCCCGAGAAGCCGTCGGAACAGAAACCAACATTCTGCGGAAAATGTTGAAGATTCGCAACTATGTCTACGATCGCCTGTCCTATGGGTTGACCGCCCGGATTGACACTCCCGATATTGTGCTGGAACGGGGCGTGGGATCGTGCGGGGAATACGTTGGTTTGTTACTCGCGTTGGCTCGGTTAAATGGGATTGCCTGTCGCACCGTCGGTCGTTATAAGTGTCCGCCCCAGGCAGAGTTACATCATGTCCCCTTACAACCGGACTATAACCATGTCTGGATTGAGTTCTATATTCCGGGAGTTGGTTGGCTACCGATGGAATCGAATCCCGACGATATTGCGGAACGGGGCCCCTATCCCACTCGCTTTTTCATGGGTTTGCCCTGGCATCATGCGGAGATTGCTAAAGGCATTCCGTTCGAGACGATATCGATTCCCAATGCAGAACTGGAAGTGGCGATCGGGGATTTAGCGATCAATCACATCCGGTTTACGATTTTGGGCGAACTACCACCACCCACTCACCGATAAAACGCTGTGCCGGGTCGGGATGCAACGAGTAGAGTATAGATGCCTGCACAATCTAGGAGGGTTCTATGCAAAGTCAGAGCAGTTATACCCAACTGACCGTGTATTACTTGAATGGTCAATCCGAGTCATTCATGGTTTATGATCCGGTAGATGCGGAACGGGTTCGCCAAGAGTTCCAGCAAGTCGTGCGTCGCTTGCTCGATCGCCCATGGTGGATATTCCACCTATCTGATCAAAGCGTATGTATTCATACGGCAAATGTGGCAAAGGTGGAAGTGAAGCCACCCTTACCGCAGTTACATGGGGAAGATGTGTTTGAAAATGCAGAACGCGTGACCGCCCTCAACCGGACTTACCACCGGGAGTAGGGAAAGCCACTATCCTCTGAGCTAGAGTTAGGAGTTACTTGACGATGTCACCCTCGGTTAGCTTAATTCGTGCCCAGTCCTACGATCGCCCAGAGTTACGCCAAGCCATTGAAGCCGTTCTAGCACCCTTGGGAGGTATCTCCGCCTTTGTCAAACCGGGCGATCGGGTTTTACTCAAACCGAATCTCCTCACTGGGGCACGTCCGACAAAGGAATGTGTCACCCGACCGGAATTAGTTTATTGTGTAGCGCAATTGGTACAAGCGGCAGGTGGTAAGCCTTTCTTAGGGGATGGGCCGGCCTTTGGCAGTGCAAAAGGAGTCGCGTTAGCCAATGGATATCAACCCTTAATCGATGATTTGAAGTTGCCAATTATTGATTTTCATGGCAAACGGTATCAAACCGTGAGTGATGAGTTTAATCACTTATTGCTGTCTAAAGAAGCCATGGAAGCTGATGTGGTGATTAACCTACCGAAGGTAAAATCCCATGTGCAACTGACAGTGACATTAGGGGTAAAGAATCTATTCGGTTGTGTCCCCGGCAAAATGAAAGCCTGGTGGCACATGGAAGCCGGCAAAGATCGCGATCGCTTTGGCAAGATGCTGATTGAAACGGCTCGGGCTGTTGATCCCGACTTAACGATTTTGGATGGGATTATTGGGCATGAAGGCAATGGGCCCAGTGGCGGTGAACCGCGACCACTCGGCATTCTCGGAGCCGCTACGAATGTGTTTGCCCTCGATCGCGCCATGGTCGATATTTTGCAAATTGATCCCACCCAAGTCCCGACGATCGTCGCGTCCCAGAAATTAGGATTATGCCCCGAACTCGCGGATCTTAATTTTCCATTGTTACAACCCGATGATCTGCGAATCAGTGACTGGCGGCTCCCGGATCGGTTAGTGCCGATCGATTTTGGCATGCCAAGAGTCTTGAAATCTACCTTTCGACACTTGTATATTCGATTTATTCAGGAACCGATCACGGCGTATGGTAGCCGTTGATTAGAGTGTGTTCGGCACTTTAGTCAAGTTATTGATCACTTGATTAAGGTTTTTGTAACTCTTGTGTCGTCTTGTATGATTTGCGTTCGATCGAACCGAGATTCGATATGGTGAAGCTAGAAAGAAGTGGCTGCAATCAACCCTTCTCAGAGGTGGCTGATTCTCCCTAATATCAATTCGGGAACTATTCCATGTCTCCTTTAATGCTCCGTCAACTCTGGGCTTTGGTCGAAACCACCCAGGCTCAAACTATCCTCAACCTGGACGACGATAGTCTGGTGCAATGGCTCCTCAGACAACTCCGTCATCAACGTGCGATCGAACTCGACGAAATGAGTACCTTGATCGCCTACATTCACTCCAGGTTGCCGTTGATCCGAGATTTGGCTTCTAGCCGGACTCCTGTTTGTTCGTAACTGATTTTTGTCTTGTCGCCTTACAAGATTTTCCGCGATCGGGGTATGACAGTTGGGTGGTCAATTTGGGACTCGCGCCAGAGACGTTGACCCGGCTTGTTTGCCCCGATCGTCGTTGAACCAGGTTATTTACGCAAACGCTGACGTACCCAAATCTGGGGGCACATCCTGCCAGCGTCCTGGGCCGACTGCCCGAAGCGCCTCCTGCAAAACGACATCGCCGGTATACAGCGCCCGTCCGACGATCGCCCCCGTCACTCCCAACGCTTCCAACGACAGCAACCGCATTAAGTCACTCACCGAACTGACACCACCCGAGGCAATAATGGGTACTTCTACGGCAGTTGCCAGATCCCGTAATGCCTCCAGATTCGGACCTTGCAGCGTCCCGTCCCGGTGGATATCGGTGTAAATAATTGCCGCCGCCCCAAACTGTGCCATTTGCTGGGCTAAATCGGTGGCTAACACTTCAGAAGTTTCTAACCAACCGCGAGTTGCCACTTTGCCATTGCGGGCATCAATCCCGACAACAATTTGCCCTGGAAATTCGGCACAGAGCGATCGCACCAGTTGTGGTTGTTCTACGGCGATCGTGCCTAAAATCACCCGCCGCACTCCCCGATCGAGCAGATTGACGACTCCCTGACGATCTCGCAAGCCACCCCCCACCTGAATCGGCACATCAATCGCTTGCACAATCGCTTCGATCGCCGCGAGATTCACCGATTCTCCAGCTTTTGCCCCATCCAGATCGACAACATGCACCCAGCTTGCGCCTTGCTCTGCCCATTGTCGCGCCACTGCGACTGGATTTTCGTCAAATGTTTCTGCCTGTTGATAGTCTCCCTGATACAACCGGACACATTTGCCGCCCAACACATCGATCGCAGGAATCACATCCATGATTAACCGTCCTTGCCCAAATCACTCTTTTGCACAGTACCCGATGACCTGTCTTAAATCAATCACAGTGCCTCTTGAGATACCCCCAAGTCGCGATCGTTGATATAGGCAGTCTGGATCACAAAAGGATCAACTTTAGACAGCAACTTGCATACATTTGCTAATTTTTGTTTGAAAAAACCACATTTAGCAATTCTAGCGATTATGGTCTAAAACAATTGAGTTCGTTCAGTCCTTTTGACATCAGGGAAACACGTATGAACATCCTGGTAGAAAACTTATTTAGAGACAAGAGAGAGCTAGTCATTCCCGGCTTTTTTATCCGCAGTACCGCCCCTGATAATGTTGAAGATGAAAATCTTCCTGCTGTCGATACTGATCAACCAACGATTCAAGATGTGATTGAGAGGTTATATCAAAATAGTATCGCTAGCTCCCCTGACTCTGGCTTAGTCATTGCTATTCATGGCTACAACACTGGAGCCGATGGGAGTCGAGATGGTGTTTTAGAAGACTGGTATCAACCCCTCTGTACCTATATCAATCAAGACAACTTTTTACATCAGAAGCAAAACAATTTAGTGTTTCTCGGCTATCGTTGGCCGTCCGAAAGTTTAAAGCGAAAAAATATTCGTAAAGAAGCCTTCTCTGCCCTACCGTTTCTGCTTCGCGTGTTAATGGTTAGCGGGCTATTACTAACCCTTGTGGGCATAGCACTGAAATTTCTACCCTGGACAGCGCCCATCCCTGCCTTAGCCATCATTGCCATCATCTTAATCATTTCCGGCACTCTGGGATTCACGATCGTTGCCAGTCTGTTTCTGTTAAGAATTTCGGTTTACTTTCGAGATTCCTATCGAGCCACCTATTTTGGTGTACCGGATTTAGTCGAGTTAATTCGCCAACTGGATCAGGGGTTAGTGAGTCGTAAGATCAGTGAAACCTTAACTGAAGCCTCCATTTACGACAAGATTACCGATCGCATTCCGACAACTCAGGCGTTTGATAAAACAGAGTTTCTATCGACTTTACAAATTATTCGCCGTGAACTGAGTAAGCGTTCTGATTTACGAATTGATCAAGCAGATCCTAAATTTCAATACTTTTTACAGATCTTGAAAAAACAGATTCCCTTAGCGATCGATAATGCGACCTTAATCGATATCATCACAAGAATCATTACGATCGAAGGGTTAGCTTATAGCGCGGCTCAGGAATATTGGCAAAGCCATCAAATTAAACTGTCATTTATTGGTCACAGTATGGGGGGGCATGTTACGTCTCAGGTCATTCGAGTTTTAGCTGATGTCTTTGACTCCCGTTCGGTGGGCACGATCGGCGCTGATAAAGTAGAAAAATTTCCCTCTTCTCGGGTTGGGCGAGTGTTCACCTTAGGACGCTTAATTCTTGTTTCCCCTGATATTCCATTAATGACCGTGACTTCTGGACGAGCAAACTTTTTGCGATCGGCATTACGCCGATTTGAGGAAGCGTATTTATTCAGCAATGAAGGAGATTTAGCCCTCCGGATTGCTTCTACGGCAGCTAACTATTTTTCCTTTCCTGCCCGTAGCCGCACTCAAGGGTATCGTTTAGGTAATTTAACCGTTCATACCAAGTATTTAGAAACTAAAAAATCTCAGAAACGGCAAGAAACCTATGGCATCGTCAATTGGGATGAACTGCCCAATCCCTACCATCATCTATTACCCTATCTGGAAGTTAGCGTTTTAAGTAAAGATAAAAATCAAAGTCTCGATCCCGCTAGCCAGAAGCAGCAAGGAGAAGAGAGCGTTGCCAGCGAAGAACATGATAAAGAGTCGATCGCAGATCTATTCACCTATTTAGATTGTACGGAATACTGCGATCAGACTGATTACTATAGTCCCAATGCCGCTGCAACAGATAACAATGTCATGATTTTGAACAACCAGAAAACTCCCCTCAGATTGTATGAGTATTTTCGGTTATTCATTGCCTATGCCACCTTTGCTCCTAACAAATTTCCGAAAGCAGGTAGGGATGTGCATGGCGGTTATTTCTGGGGTAAATTTAGCAAACTGATGATGTATCGTCTAGCGTTTGTAGGGTTTCAAGGATTACTCGATTCCTTAGTATTTATGCAACCCGACGATCCAAAATTACAAATTACTCAGCCCTTACCCGAGGACTTAAAAGCTGATTTAGCCAGGATTCAGCAGTTAGAGCAGCAACAACCTGCCCCGATCGCACTAGACCCGATTGATCCAATTCTCTTAAAACAATCGCAACGCGAACAATTACAAAAACGTCGGCAAGTGGCATTACGTTATTTCTCTTGGATTTGCCAACAAAAACGAATTCAAGTCGCGATGTCACCTGAACGCTATCAGGTTGATATTTTGGTACAGGAATCAGATGTGGTGAGAGAAATGATGCTCTCGCGGGAAGAGGTTGCTTCGTTATAGCGATTCAGCAAACCTTAATCCTCTCCAGTGCCCTCAGCCTCAGCTATCTATAACAACCAAACCTTGCGATCGCGCGCTCCCTACCGAACAATGGCATCTAATAGTGCAGATGCGCCAAACCGAATTGGATCTGTACAGGGCAATTCCGTTTCAATTTGTACCTGTGCGATCGCGCGTTGAGCTTCTACATCCGTTAGATGCCAGGTATTTAAGGCGATCGCGGCAACTTTAGTTGGAACAAAGGCTCCTCCGGCTCGGGCAACAGTTTCGTATAAGTGGATAACCTCCCGTAAGGGCGGAATCATCACCTCCGGCAATTTATGAATGTGGGATTGCCCTGCCCGATGCACCAGGATTAAATGGGTGGGTTGACTACCCCGGATTAACGGTAGCGTCGCGGTTGACGCAGGATTACCGAACGATCCCTGACCTTCAATGTGCAAAATATCGTGATCCTTACCAAACTGCATCACCATCTGTTCCACTGCACCGGAGGCAAAATCCACTCGAATGGCATCCAGGGGAATGCCATCTCCGGCAATCATCAGTCCGGCCTGCCCAGTTGCCAGGAATTTCGATCGTAAGCCCCGTTCCTGCGAAGCCCGATGTAACGCCAGACTGGTAGACATTTTGCCCACGCCCATATCGGTTCCTACCGTCAGCACCCGCAAGCAGGAAAGCGATCGCGCCGTCGCACTGCCAACGGTCAGCCCCGGAGGTTCCCGCCGAATGTCCCAAATCCACTGATCCGGTGGCTTGAGGAATTGCTGCAATTCTGGGTCAGTGGCTAACGGGGTATGTAAGCCATTGGCGATCGATAAGCCACCCGCTACCGCCTGTTTGATCTCCTGTCGCCATTCGTCTGGCAACGCTCCCCCAGATGGCGCAATCCCGATCGCCAGCACATCCGGTTGATAGGGAAGTGCCTCCGCCACTGTCGCCACAATCGGGACTGATTTGGGAATCCCCGTTAGTTCCACTAGGGAGGCTCCAGCACATTGGCGATCGATCACAGCCGCGATCGGGGCATCACTAAAGCGCAATAATGCCAGCCCCGTTTTGCCCTGACTACCCCGAATGCCGTCATGCAGCAAAATCGCTAAACGATGGTGAGATTTCAGCATAACCCGTTGATAGAAAGTTAAGATTTGATGAGAGTATAAAGAATAATTATGAAGTTTTTATGAAGTAAGAGGTCGTAATCCGGTGATGGTAAGAGCGCTATCCCTACCAGTTCTCTAGCCGGAACTCCTCCGTATTTTCTGGTAGATTTGCCCATCTCGATCGCCTTGTTTTCATGAAGAGATCACTAACCACATTGGAGGTAACAAAATCCGGTGTTAGGCTGCGAAAGGAGAAATCTATCCAGTTTGCCCTAACTTTTAGGTTACAAGGGGTTGTTGCGCCTTGAACCAGATGGCCCTCCTTGCCTGATTGAATCGATCCGTAATTTTGCCCACCTCACTCATCTAGCCCCAGGAGAAATGAATGATGTCCATTGGGTTCTTACAGAAAATTACTGCTACTACCGTTAGTGCAGCCGCTGGTGTCGCGATCGTTAGTGCGATCGGTGGACATCACCAGGCACAGGCGGCTAGTTTCACGTATACATCCACCTTCTCGTTGTCCCAGGTGACACAGTTTGGCAACTTCGCGATCGGCAATGGCAACTTTAGCTTTGTGAAAGAAGACCTGCCCACACCCGCTCCCAATGGTGGCACCGTTGGGTATGAACTGCTGTCCTTCGCCGCTACGATTTTGGGCACTCCCTACAATCTGCCGGATCTGGTAGCCAGCCCCACGCTACAAGCCCAAGCGTTATCCATTAACAGCTTGTTTCCTGCTAAGTATCAAGGAATTCTGCCTAGAGTGTTAGCTCAGAATCCGAATGATTTTGACTACATTGGTGACGGCGACTTCCCACCCGCTGATTTTAATGAGCTTTTGACCTATGGCGGTACCAGCTATCAGGTGACGTTTGCCAGTACCTTTGTTGAAAATCCGTCCCCTTTAGTGGCTCTATTCCAGCCTGGTGCAGCGGCGGCACCGATTCCGTCTGAAGCAACCCCAGAACCAACGACCATGTTAGGTTTAGGCTTAGCGGGGGCTGGGTTAGCAGCGGCTCGTCGTCGCCGTAAGCAACAGGCTTAATTGGTTTGAACCCCGGTATCCGTAGGGATATTACTTGACCATTAGTTTGAACGCATAACAACAAAGGGGCAGTCTCTTTTGCCCCTTTATTTTTTCGGGCAATCCCAACCCAGGAACTGCCCACTTAAAACTGTTCGGCCAAACTACGCCGGACTAACGGTTTGCTTTTCCTGTGCCAGGAATTTCTCCAGTTCCGTTAAGGCATCGGCATCTACTTTGGTCTGCATCGGGCAGAACTTCGGCCCACACATAGAACAGAACTCGGCGGTCTTATAGATATCCGCAGGCAGAGTTTCGTCGTGGTACTCCCGCGCCCGATCGGGATCGAGTGCCAGTTCAAATTGCCGATTCCAATCGAAGTTATACCGAGCGCGGGACAACTCATCATCACGATCGCGGGCTCCCGGACGATGACGGGCAATATCGGCGGCATGAGCCGCAATCTTGTAGGCAATCAAGCCATTCCGCACATCTTCGGCATTCGGTAAACCCAGGTGTTCCTTCGGCGTGACGTAGCAAAGCATCGCTGTGCCATACCAGCCTGCCATTGCCGCCCCGATCGCGGAGGTAATGTGGTCATACCCGGGGGCAATGTCGGTAACCAAGGGTCCCAGCACATAGAAGGGCGCTTCTGAACACTCTTCCATTTGCTTGCGGACATTAAACTCAATCTGATCCATCGGCACATGCCCCGGCCCTTCCACCATCACCTGAATATCATCTTCCCAGGCGCGGCGAGTCAGTTGTCCCAGGGTTTTGAGTTCGGCTAACTGGGCAGCATCTGAGGCATCATGGGTACAGCCGGGACGGAGTGAATCGCCCAAACTGAAGGAGACATCGTATTTCTTGAAGATTTCAATGATGTCCCGGAAGTGAGTATAGAGTGGATTTTGTTTGTGGTGTGCCAGCATCCAGCGAGCTAGAATCCCACCCCCACGTGAGACAATCCCGGTTAACCGACTTCTCACCAACGGTAAATGCTCAATCAAAATCCCAGCATGGATCGTCATGTAATCCACCCCTTGTTGGGCATGTTTCTCGATTACATGCAGAAAGTCGTCCGGGGTGAGTTTTTCAATATTACCGTGGACGCTTTCTAGTGCCTGGTAAACGGGGACGGTTCCGATCGGCACAGGAGAGGCGTTGATAATTGCTGTACGGATTTCGTCCAGATTCCCGCCGCCGGTAGACAGATCCATCACGGTATCTGCGCCATATTTCACCGCCAGGTTGAGTTTATCGAGTTCCTCATTGATATCCGAGGAGTTGGGCGACGCACCGATATTGGCATTCACCTTGCACTTGGAGGCAATCCCGATCGCCATTGGTTCCAGATTGACGTGATTGATGTTTGCCGGAATAATCATCCGACCCCGCGCCACTTCCTCCCGAATTAACTCGGCTGGGAGGTTTTCGCGCTGTGCCACATAATGCATCTCTTCCGTAATCATGCCTTGACGGGCATAGTACATCTGAGACACGTTGCTGTGCCCCCGCCGCTTGGCGATCCATTCTGCTCGCATATTGAGTTCCTCAGATAAACAGCTTCCCTCCGCCGGTATGACCCGGACTCAGGTTCTAAGGGTGTATTCTCAGCCTGATTGCTCAGGCACCCCTAGCTTGATCGGTAATCATAGCACTCTCATCTCGATCGGACGGTAGAGTTGCTAAAACTTTGCAACAGGTTGGAGACTATCGGATTAATCCACAAATCGAACAAATTTATTTTTCCCCAGTTGCAAAACTTTGCCCTGAAGATCCGCCGTTGTTTCAAAAGTCAAATCGACTCGATCGACCTTGTTGCCATCTAACCGCACCGCCCCATTTTGAATCTGACGACGGGCATCGGAACTGCTTTTACATAAGCCACTAGCACTGACTAAATAAAATAGTTTGGCAGGAAACTGCACCCCAGCCAGAGAGAACTCCGGCACCGAATCGGCTTGGGTCGTGTTGCCTTTAACTAACCCCGCCGCATCCGTTTGGGCTTGCTTCGCAGCGGCTTCCCCGTGGTATTGACTGACAATATTCAGAGCCAACAACTTTTGGCGATCGCGGGGATTTTCTGGTAATTCGGTTAACGGCAGATCGGTGAGTAGCTCAAAGTATTGAGTAATCAGACTATCAGGGGTTTTCTCCAGCTTGGAGTACATAGTCAGGGGATCTTCCGTCAGGGCGACATAATTCCCTAACGACTTGGACATTTTTTGCGTTCCATCGGTTCCCAGCAGAATTGGTAACAGCAAGCCAAACTGCGGCTGTAGACCAAAATGTCGTTGCAAGTCCCGTCCCACGGCAATATTAAATTTTTGATCGGTGCCGCCGAGTTCCACATCCGCCTCAACCGCCACAGAGTCATACCCCTGCATTAAGGGATAAAGAAACTCATGGATGTAAACGGGATTCCCTTTCTCATACCGTTCGGCAAAGCCTTCTTTTGCCAGCATTTGCCCCACGGTCATCGTAGACAGCAACTCCAGAATCTGGTTCAGATCCAGTTTTGCCAACCACTCCGAGTTATACCGAATTTCTAACCGCCCCGGTGTCTCAAAGTCCAAAATTGGGCGTACCTGGTCGAGGTAAGTCTTGGCATTCGCCGCCACATCGGCTTCAGTCAACTGTTTCCGAACTTCCGATTTCCCCGTGGGATCGCCAATCCGCGCCGTAAAGTCACCAATAATTAGCACCGCCGTATGTCCGGCATCCTGAAACGATCGCAGCTTACGCACCGGAATACTGTGCCCCAGATGAATATCTGCCCCAGTCGGATCAATCCCAAGTTTGATGCGCAGTGGTCGCTGGCTCTGCAATAATCGCTGCGTTAAATTATCGTCAGCACTTTTAGAATCGGGCTGATCAGGGAAGATCTCGCTGGTGCCTCGATGCAACCAGGCAAGGTCTGAAGGGGGACTGGGCTGTTGACTCGTTCCGCTCACAGGTTAACTTTCATAACATAAAATGGACAGCCTACTATAATTGCAGGCAAATATGGTGATCCTTGTGATCACACAAGCTGACATTCCCATGAGTTTACTGTAATTTGATCTGACATCTTACGGTTTACGCTGCTATCATCCATCAGCAAGGAACCATCCCGAATGTAATGTCTTGTTAGCGCGATCGTGATTTCTCCTGGTTCCAGCCAAATCTGGAGAACAACTTAAGCAAGGCTAACTTCATCCACCCCGGCATCTGCATTACTGCTCTCTCAGGAAACCGTCATCGTGTCATCCAATACCCTTCCCCGCAAACAACCCACTCATTCAGCCCCCACCGTTCAATTTGTCAAAGCCGTCAGCCAGCTTACGGGGGGTATGGTGCTGGGAATCACTATGCTGACCAGTTCGGTCGTTGCAGGCGGACTAGTCGGTCTGGCAATTAGCTTCCGTAACTTGCCAGATGTGCGGGTGTTACGCAGCTATGCCCCCACTGAAACCACCCATATTTACGACATCAAAGGTAAGCCATTAGCCAGTCTGCATGGCGAAGCCAACCGAGAGGTGATGCCGCTCAATAAAATTTCGCCTCATTTAAAGCGGGCAGTGTTAGCGGTTGAAGATAGCTTTTTCTACCAGCATCATGGGGTGAATGTCGGGGCGGTTGTACGGGCAGTGCGGGCAAACTGGATACAGGGACGCACCGTAGAGGGTGGGTCTACAATCACCATGCAGTTAGTGAAAAACCTGTTTCTATCGCCGAAGCAGGCATTCAGCCGCAAGGTGGCAGAGTCGGTGTTAGCCATGCGACTGGAACAAATTTTTAATAAAGACCAGGTTCTGGAAATGTATCTGAATCAGGTCTACTGGGGACATAACACCTATGGAGCCGAAACGGCGGCACAAAGTTATTTTGGTAAATCATCCGCTAACCTGAATTTGGCAGAAGCCGCCATGATGGCCGGGCTAATCCAAGCACCAGAAAGCTTGAGTCCATTTGCCAGTATGGAAAAAGCCAAACAACGGCAGGCAGAAGTGCTGAACCGGATGAAGGAGCTACAGTGGATTACGCCTCAGGAAGAGGCGGCAGCCAAAAAACAACCGATCAAGTTAGGGCAAATTACTTCGTTCCAAACCAGCCAGATGCCCTATGTGACTGAGGCGGCAGTACAGGAATTGACCAAACGGTTTGGGCGAGATGCCGTCCTAAAGGGTGGTATGCGGGTGCAAACCACGATCGACACCAAACTGCAACGGATTGCCGAACAAGTTGTGGCGGAAGGGCATGAGTCCTTACTCAGCCAGGGGGTTTATGCTGATCAAATGGCATTAGTCGCCGTTGATCCCCGGACTCACTTCGTCAAGGCGATGGTGGGAGGGGTGGATTATAAGAAGAGTCAGTACAACCGAGCCATTCAAGCCCTGCGACAACCCGGATCTGCCTTCAAACCATTTGTTTACTACACCGCCTTTGCGTCTGGGAAGTATGGCCCCGAGTCTACGATTAACGACAGTCCAGTCGGCTATCCGGATGGGTACGATATGTACTATCCCCAGAACTATGATGGTTCCTTTGCGGGGCCTATGAGTATTCGATCGGCGTTAGCCATGTCGCGTAATATTCCGGCGGTGCGGCTAGGGCAGGAAATCGGCTTAAACAAAGTGATTGATGTCTGTCGCACTTTGGGGATTCGGAGCCCGATCGAACCTGTGGTTTCCCTACCACTAGGATCGGTCGATTTAACCCCCCTGGAAATGGCTGGTTCCTACGCTACCTTTGCGAATAACGGCTGGCATTCAGACACCACCTTAATCGTGCAAGTCACTGATAGTAGTGGCAATGTTCTGCTGGACAACACGCCAAAACCCCAGTTAGTGCTTGACCCCTGGGCATCTGCCTCGCTGAACAGTGTGCTGCAAAGTGTAATTGAATCGGGTACAGCCACCTCTGCCCGTCTGGGTCGTCCGGCGGCAGGCAAAACCGGAACCACGTCATCAGAACGCGACATCTGGTTTGTGGGTTATGTGCCGCAACTGTCTACTGCTGTTTGGGTGGGCAATGATAACTACAGCCCGATCGGCTATGGAGCAACGGGAGGAACCTATGTCGCTCCGATCTGGCGGCGATTTATGGAACGTGCCTTAGAAGGGGTGCCTGTCCAGAACTTCCGTCCTGCCTCAGATTTCCCGGCTCCCTCCTAATCTCACCCTCTAGTCAACCCGTGGGTCAGTTTACCGATCGCCGATCGAGCCTCAATCCGCCTTAAGGGCTAGGTTTGATGTTCGATCTCTGACTTCATCCGTTCCAGGGTCAGGTTCATCTGATCAAACATTTGCTGCGGGGTAATGCCAAATTGATCTAACTGAGTTCTAAGCTGTTGTACCGTCATTTGTGCCATGAAATCCTCCGATAGCTCGAAGCGCTTCATGAAAATGCGATACCGATCCATGACGGATTCCATTTGTTCAATAAATAGCTTTTTCCCTTCGCGATCGAATTTGCCATAGCTACCGCCTAACTGCATGAGGGATTGATAGTCCTCAAATAGCTGCTTTGCTTCTTGTTGAACAATCTCAGAATCAAAAAATCCCATTGCTTCAAACTGCGTTGTAAGGTGGGTAGGGCAATACTTAGCCTTATCTATATCCACATTCTAAGTCAGGCATCGATCGGAGTTAAGTAGGGGTTCCACTACTTATTCAACCCTGGAATCACATCAGTTCTGCCACTTCCAACCCTATACCGATCAGGCTTGCCGTTGACGGGTAAATAAATTGCGGAAGAACTTGAGAATTGAGCGGAACCAACCGAATAGACCTCGTTTCTGTGGCGTTACTCGGCTGGAATGGCTGGTAGAGACATGGCTACGGCTACTATTTGCGGCAGCATTACGAGTCTGATTGGTGGACGGAGTTGCACTAGAAGCAGGCGATCGCCCATTGGGTGACGATGCATTGGTAGCCGTTGGCGTTAACCCCAGTCGAGCGGCATACCGGTTGGCGATCGCATCCTCGGGGTTAAGCTCTAATGCCCGCCGTATATAGGCTTTGGCAGTACCCGTCATGTTTTGGTGTAAGTAGGCTACGCCTAAGAGAGCGTGGTACTCCCCATGATCAGCTTCAATCCTGATCGCATCCCGCATCTCCTGTACCACCTGAGGCCATCTCCCTTGTCTGGCATATTCCTGTGCCCGACGATAATGGCGTTGAGCATAGCTCTCAGTCACCGTCTCCGGATGGCTAGGAGCAGGCGTAAAGGCTACGGGCTGGGCTTCGGTCGCTGGCACTAATCCCGTTCGTTGTTCCCGAATCGGTGTACTGCCCATCTTCAACCGTAGGTAAACCTGATTCAGTTCCGTTAACTCAAGGGTGATGGTCTGAAATTGCTCGATCGGCTGGTACTGAGTCTCTGCCAGTTTGGCGATCGCTTGCTCATAAAACACATCAACATTACTGGCAGGATGCGTCATCAACTGCTGTGCCAGTTCACTTTGGGGTGATAACGGTTTCTCTCGCGTCAGCTTTCTCACCTGCAAGCGTAATAACGCCAGGCTCTCCTTGCGATTCTGCTCCTGCTTCAGCTTCTCATAGGTGGGATTAATCAACCGGGCCAGCAGTTGACTCGCCAGATCTTGACTGCCAGCATCATTCCCAGCAAAGCGATCGGGATGCAACACCATAGCAATCTGCCGATAGCGCTTCTGAATGCGGCGATCATCAGCGGCAACAGATACACCAAGTACAGCGTAAGGATCAGAAAATTGCTGTAACCAATCTGGAGGAAGAGGACTCTGTACCATTAACAAACGCCTTGTGCAGCTTCAAAAAAATCCACTGGAGATGCTGGCTTTCCTCTAGGGTAGCGAGCCGACTGCTAGATTACTAATTCAACCTCCCGGTAGTCGTCAATCACCCCTAACAGGTAGACCCATCCAAACCCGAGGTGTATCTAATCATCCTGCGAGTTGGTACAGGTTGCTCAACGGGATACCAGGAATGCTAGCGCTAATCTTAGCTTGCCTTACTCTTACGCAAAGGGTGAGGTAACGGATCACAACTCAAAATTTGATTTGCATACAAATTATTAAGCTCGGACTGTTTAGGTCAAGAGATCGGTCAAGAGATCGGTTAGCCATATCCCACCCATCCATGACCTATGACTCGTTCATCTTAGGAAAGGATGGCAGCTATGGCAGCTTGCGAGGGGTAAACCTGCCGAATCAATGGTTTCTATGCCGATTAAGTAGCTCCATGCGTAGTGAACCGCCCCGGACTGAAGTAGTTGCTTCTTTACTGTACTGTGCCAACTTGGAGCAAACAGGATAGATCCAAAGGGGAAAATCTGTATTTCTCGGCAATCGCTAAGGGTAGGATAGGAGGCAAATGGTGAACCGATCGGGGGTACATGTGTTCAGTCAGCCCAGAAACCGTAAAGTGGCTTCCCTATTAGCATTTGCCGGAGCCGTCGCGCCAGTTGCCGGATTCCATAAATTCTACCTGCGTCAACCCGTCTGGGGAGTCTTATACTTGCTGCTGTCCTGGACTCCCATTCCCCGAGTCGCCAGCGCGATCGAAGGCATCTGGTATTTAGCCCAGGAAACCGATCGCTTTGACCAACGGTTTAATTATGGCATTCCTTCAGAACCGGGTAAGGTTACGGCAACCTCCGAGCCAGTCGATACCGCTAAGATTGGCGCGATCGCCGATGCCGTCCGCCAACTGGATCAACTCCGGGCAGATGGGTTAATTTCCGAATACGAATTTGAGCAAAAACGCCGCCAACTCCTCGATCGCCTGGTCTAATCCTCTCCCACCTCCCTATCTCCCCATCTCCCCATCTCCCCATTCTCCCGCTCCTCATCATGGTTCTGCGCAACTGGTTATCCACTGTCACCCAACCGCGTTCAGGCATTCCTGCCGCCATTCGCCAGAAAATTCAGCATGATCCCTACTACCGCTTGCAGTCGATCGCGGAAGTTCAACTCGCCGCCAGTTTAGGGATTCAGATTGATGTGAATCAGGCGACTGTAGACGATTGGCTGAGATTACCAGGTTTATCGATTCATCAAGCCCGATCGCTGGTTGAACTTTCCCGCGCCGGAGTGCCGTTTCACTGTGTTGATGATCTTGCCGCTGCCCTCAGCCTGCCGATCTCGTACTTAAAGCCACTAGAACCAATATTACGGTTTTGTTACTACGACCCAGACAGCGTTTGCGCCGTTCAACCGATTAATCCCAATACTGCGAGCGTAGAGATGTTAGTGCGGATTCCAGGGGTGGATTTGTATCTGGCAAAGGCGATCGTGCAACACCGTAAACAGGGAGCTTACCGCAATCTCAGCCATCTCCAGCGACGGCTTGCCTTACCCGGTCAGCTAACGGCAGAACTCATGCATTATTTGCGGTTTTAGCGATCGTCACTTGCCCAATCCGATTGATCGGATAGAAGCGCAACCAGGCTCGTCCGATAATGTACTGCTGGGGTAAAAAGCCCCAAACATGGGAATCGTTGCTGTTATTGCGATTGTCGCCCATGACAAATACCATGCCATCGGGAACTCGCACCGGGGGCATCTGGTATTCCGGCGGTTCAGCAATATAGGGTTCCGTCAAGGGTTGCCCATCCACATACACGCGACCCTGACGAACGGCAACGGTTTGTCCCGGTTGACCAATCACCCGTTTAATAAACGCCTGATCCTTCTGGTAGCCCATCTCCTGCAACTGCGGCGGGGGATCAAACACAATGATGTCACCGAATTGCGGGGGATGCAGAGTGTAGGAGACTTTCTCCACGACCAGACGATCGCCCACTGCCAGGGTCGGCACCATAGAATCCGATGGAATAAATCGCGGTTCGGCAACAAATACACGAATCAATAGTGCCAGAATTAAGGCAATCACCAAAATCTGGATATTATCTAACCAAAATTTCCAGCCCGTTGGTTTGGCAGCACTGGCAGAAGTGGGTTTAGCTGTTGGTTGCTCAGTTGTGTTCTCAGATGTCATAAACTCCATTCTTGCAAGAGCCGGGTTCCAGGGCAAGCTTATGCCTACGGTTACCCGATCGCCCAGATGACGAGCCAATTTTGCAGAGTGTTTTACGTTGGCACCAGTTCACCGGGACGGAGCCGCGCCCATTTGCCTTGCTCCTGCTGAAAGCTCTGGCAACCCACGACATCAAACTCCATTTCGATAATTTCGCCCTGCGATCGAATGTTGACATTAATCGTCGGTTCCGTCGCCTCAAAGTCTGGAGCTTCGGTCAGGTGAGGCTGCTGGTGCTGTTCTTCGACCGCATGATAGGTCAGGCAACGATCGACATAGTGACAATTGATACAAATACACATGATTCCTCGTTCCTTTATCCCCGAAACGGCAGTACAGTGGCATCCCATTCAATAGCGGCGATTAACTGAAGGAATGGCGTGACTTTTTTGTTAATCTAGCTCAGGCGCATGGATGATTTCATCCCTTGTCGGATTGAGTTTCATTACAGCAAGGCATGAAGATGTAAAGACCGCCCATGAGTTGCATCAATTCGCTATTGACTTCGCTATTGACATCGTTAGGGTTGAATTATTGTTGAAGTTAGATTGGACAGGATTAGATCAGGGTTTGGACAATCAGCCACCCATTTCTGTGACCGCATTTTCGGCACTCTCTCCGCACACGTGGCCCTTCAGCCTGGAATGGTTGCCGCGAACGGCGTATTTGGTAGGCGGCAGTGTTCGGGATGGCTTGCTGGGGCGGCATAGTGACTACTTAGATTTAGATTTTGTGCTGCCAACCGGAGTAGTAGAAACAGCCCGCACGATCGCGCGTCATTACCAGGCTGGCTTTGTGCTGCTGGATGCCGAACGCCAGATTGCCCGAGTGGTGTTTCCGCAGGGCACCGTCGATTTTGCCCAACAGGTGGGAGATAGCTTAGAAGCCGACTTACATCGGCGCGACTTCACGGTGAATGCGATCGCCTACAATCCCCATACCGCCGAATTTATTGATCCGCTCAACGGCTGTATTGATTTAGAAAAACGGCTGATTCGCATGGTGTCTGCCGAGAACTTACAGGAAGATCCCCTGCGGTTGTTACGCGCCTATCGGCAGTCTGCCCAACTCAACTTCTACCTCGACCCAGCCACAGCCACCGCGATCCATCAGTTTGCGCCCTTATTACAGCGCATCGCGGCAGAGCGGATTCAATCTGAGTTGAACTATTTACTCAGTGCCCCCGGTGGGACGGTTTGGCTGACCCGAGCCTGGCAGAATGACCTGTTGAAATCCTGGCTACCGGATGCCACGATCGCCAGTTTTGAGCTATTAGCCCGGATGGATCAGACAGTGATCTGGTTGCAGGAAGTCATGCCAGAGTTTGTCGTGGCGTTGCTCGATCGCATTCGGATTCCGACTCGGAGTGGACAGTCCCATGCGATCGATATCCCGAAATCCAGCAGTGGAACAAAACCGCTGAATGTGTTGGAATCTGGAGCTTCCGGGTCAGCCCGTAACTGGTTAATGACCGCTAAGTTTGCCTGCTTACTACCATCCCTGCCAATCACGGCAGAAGCTCAACTCCGCAGCTTAAAATACAGCCGCACAGAGATCCAGGCTGTCAGTACCGTGTTGAAAGCGCTGCCTCAACTATGTACCGCCGCTCACCGAACTAACGCTGAGGCCACTGAAGCCACGAGTGGCATACCGATAAATTTATCGTTGCGGGAGCAATACTTTTTGTTTCAAAGCGTGGGAGCCGCCTTTCCCGCTCTAGCGGTATTCGCGATCGCCCAGGGTATTGCTCTAGAGGCGATCTCACCCTTAATCCAACGATTTCTAGTCCCGGAAGATCCCGTTGCGCATCCGATTCCCCTGCTGACAGGACAGGATTTGATGACGACGTTGCACCTTCCGGCGGGGCCCCAAATTGGTCAATTGCTGGCTGCCGTACAATTAGCCAGAGCCGAGGGATTAATCAACACCCCAGCAGAGGCGATTGAATTTGCTCGGAATTTGCTCACCTCCACCTGACAACGGGAGAGTTATGTTAAAGTAGTCTTCTTGACTGATTACCGAAGTATTTATCAGTTTGCTCGAATGCCATGCGTCGGCTTCGGGCATCGTATGTTTGTATGTTGCAATGATTGGCAGTTCCATAAGGGAGTAGACATGGCTAAACGCCGCAACCAAAAGAAAGAAAAAGCTCTTCGTAACCAGGCTTATGCCCGGAAATTTCGCAAAAAATCTAACACAGGTCGGTTTGGCAGACGGCGACCCGGTGGCGATCGCATGACAGACGAACGCGATCAAGAGGGCATGAGCCAGGGCGCTGAGGGTGCTGCGGATCTCGCCTAATTCAGCATTTAGTCCATAATTTTGCGTTAGCTCCCTGGAGAATATTAGCTCTAGGGAGCTTTTTAGTTAGACCGATGAGTTGGGCAGAATAGTACGAAAGTTAGCCATAAGCACTTCGGTTGATTTAGTAGAATAGTCCCAGCAACGGCAATCTTACAGCCGGGGAGGACTTGGCAGTGGATGAACTGAGAGCAGTATTGGAGTTAGCAACTGAGGAAGAATTACGCGATCTAACCGAGATCCTATTCCGCCCCAAATTTAACCCATTAGATTATTTCAATACCCCCGATCCAATGGCGGTACAAAGCCAAGACCGTGACATTTGGCTCGATACGTTGGAGGAACGATTTCGGTTTCTGGCTGCCGATGGGGTCACCGTTCTCAGCCGCAAAACAGAGCAATTATCCTATCGCGAAATTCTGATTCAGGTCTGCCGCTACCTCAAGCTGCCCTATAAGGCTTCCATGTCTACGATCGACCTGGAGGAAGAAGTTTTCCTGAACCTGCTTGCCCGCGCCTGGAAGCAGCTACCCCCCACGGAACAGAACCAGTTAACCATTCGGCTCAAGCGCTCCCTGAGCAAAGCCCAACTGCTGCCGGAATTACCGATCGCGGTTCAACAGGATCCCATGAGCCTGGTGCTGAAAGGGGGAACAGCCTTAGCCGTTACATCAGTCTTGCGTCCCTTATTGCTGCAACAGATTGCCCGCCAGTTTGCAATTCATTTTGCCAGCTATCAGGTAGCTCAACAAGCGGTGGCATTAGGCAGTGCTACCGTTGCCAGCCAATTCCAGCATTACGTTGTGTTGCAAACCGCTCGACGCGGCATGACCTTATCGGCGGCGCGGTATACGGCGGTACGGGGATTATTTGCGTGTTTAGGACCAGCCTTATGGATCTGGTTTTTTGCCGATCTGGGGTGGCGAGCGATCGCGACCAACTACGGTCGGATTGTGCCCACGGTCTACGCTCTGGCACAAATTCGTTTAACTCGGGCGGACTGCTTTGCTGAATGTTTTGAACCGGCTTAGCCGATCGCTGAAGCAGTTCCTCCCGCCCCAACCACATCCTGACCCCAAGCTTCAGTTCTGGTGGGACTGGACGCAGTGGGCATGTTTGCTCTTACCCATGAGTAGTTTTCTAGGGGGAGTCAGCATGTTGTTGATCGCCCTGATTTTGGGTTGGCAACAATTTCCCATCCTGCGACAACGTCGGATCAATCAGGGCTTGGCGATCGTCAGTGGGCTGATGCTGTTGAGTGCCACCTTTGCCCAGATCCGGGAGGCGGCGTTTTGGGGAGTATTTAATTTCCTGCCGTTTTTTCTCGCCTTTGCGGTGTTAAGCGAACTGATTCGCACTCCGGCTCAACTTCGGCGGCTTGCCTGGATTTTGGTCGCGGGGTCAGTTCCGGTGGTGGTAATCGGTTTGGGACAGCAATGGCTGGGCTGGAGTGGGCATATCCAGCTATTCGGCATCGTCGTGGATTGGCTGATTCGGGCAGGGGGTAATCCTCCCGGTCGGATGTCGTCGGTCTTTTTCTATGCCAATGTCTTAGCCAGCTATTTTGTAGTGACATTCATTCTGGCACTAGGACTATGGATCGAAGCCGTCAATCAACGATCGTTCAGGTTTAATTCCGTTCAGGGTCAGAGATCCCACCCTGCCAGTCCTAAACTGGGGGCTACTCTCCGACAATGGATCACCCCTAAGCTGCTGATCCTGACGGCGATCGTCGCTGGGAATGCGATCGCCCTGATTTTGACTAATTCTCGCAATGGTTGGGCAATTGCCGCGATCGCGGGTCTAGCATTTGCGCTGTATCAAGGTTGGCGGTGGTTGTTGGTCGGTGTGGGAGCACTCATCAGTGCGGTGCTGATGGCAGCATTTGCCCCATCTCCCATCCGGGAGGGTTGGCGGGCGATCGTGCCAGCGTTTTTCTGGGCGCGGTTAACGGATGAACTGTACCCCGATCGACCCGAGCGGATGTTACGCACGACGCAATGGAAATTCGCCTGGTCGATGGCAGAACAACGTCCCTGGTTAGGATGGGGCTTACGCAACTTTACGCCACTCTATCAGGCTCAAGTCAATTCCATCCTGGGACATCCCCATAATCTGGTGTTAATGCTGCTGGCAGAAACCGGGATACCGGCAACGGTGCTATTGGTAGGGATAGTGGGTTGGGTGGTAACGCAAGGCAGCCAATATCTCGTCAATTGGCATTCCTATCCTGCCAGCGCCCCGGATCAGGAACAACAGATTTACGATCGCCTGATCTACTTCACGTTTCTTGTAGCATTTATGGGCTGCGCTTTCTTTAGCCTGTTTGATGTGACGCTATTTGATGCCCGGATTAACGTGATCGGTTGGTTACTCTTAGCCGGAATTTGCGGAATCGTTAATCACTCCCCCGTAGTGAACGGTAAAACATCATCATGAACGTGGCTGGCGGTTTGAGCCATGCCTCTAACCTGGTTAGAATATTCAAAAGTTGGATCGCCGTATTTCAAAGCTATCCTGGGACTGCTTGTGACTCACGATCGCACATCCGCCAAACCTAGAGACAGCAAGACGCTGTTTGCCCAACCTCCGACTTCCAGCCACTACGCTCTGCTGGGAGTCCATCCCTCCGCTTCGGTACGCGATATCCGGCAAGCCTATCGTGATTTAAGTAAGCTCTATCATCCGGATACTACGACCCTACCAGCGGCGATCGCCACCGCTAAGTTTCAACAGTTGAATGAAGCCTACGCTACCCTGAGCCAACCGGAGCGCCGCATCGCTTATGATCGGACGATCGGCTACTCACGAGTGCCAGTCATGCAACCGTTACCCAGCCTGCATCATCCCACCCCCTCCGCTCGTCCCTATCAATCGTCGGCATATCTCGATCCCACCGATCGACCCTTATCTCCCGGGGAAATTTTTGCTTTGTTCATCCTGGCGCTGACGTTTATTGGCTGTTTAGCTCTAGCGATCGCGATCGGGCTAACTCGGGGAGATACGATTTCACCAACGGTTCCGGCAATGATATCCTGGCTACACCCCTGGTGGCTAGGCTAGTTCCCTCTTCAGCATGAGTTTTTACCTGCATGATCCCTATTTCCATGACACTTCCATCGGCTGATACCCCCCTCTATAACCACCCACTCCCTGATATTGAGCAATGGCTGATCACCAAAGGGTGTCAGCAGGACAAAGCTGAGTTGCACTGCTGGTATCTCGATCAACCGGGTTGGAAGGCAGAACTGATGCTGGATGTTGATCAACTGATTGTGCGCTACTTTGAATTTGGCGATCGTGCCAGAGCGGTGCAGCGATCGTTCAAATATTCGCTCAGCCGCCAGGATATTGAAGATGCGATTTTTGCGGGTCCGTAATCTCACGCCCCTAGACTTTACCCACTTTGCCAAACCGGCGTTCTCGTTGTTGATAGGCAGATAAGGCTTTGTGGAAGGCTTTACGATCGAAATCGGGCCACAGGGTATCGGTGACATAGATTTCTGAGTAGGCGACCTGCCAGAGTAAAAAGTTACTGACCCGCATCTCACCACTGGTGCGAATCAGTAAGTCAGGATCACAAATTCCCGCCGTATACAAATGTCGCTCGAACAGAGCTTCGTCAATTTGCTCTGGGTCGATTAACCCTTGTTTTGCCTTGGCCGCGATCGCTCGACAGGCTTGCAAAATTTCCTGCCGTCCTCCGTAGTTAGTCGCGATCGTGAATTGAATCCCTTGATTTTGGCTGGTGGCAGCGACCGATCGCTCAATTTCATCCTGAAGCGATCGTGGTAATACCGCTAAATTTCCCACAAACCGAATCTGGACATCTTCCTCAATCATTTCCCGCAGTTCCCGCCGCAATGCCCGCTCAAACAAGGTCATCAGAAATTCTACTTCCTCTGCGGGTCTGCCCCAGTTTTCGGTCGAAAAGGCATAGGCGGTTAAGGCTTTAATGCCCCAGTGACCGCAGCAGCGCAACAGATCCTTCAGGACATCGACACCCCGTTGATGCCCCATAATGCGCGGCATCCCCCGTTTTTTTGCCCAACGACCATTGCCATCCATAATCACAGCCACATGCTGAGGTAGGCGTTCTCGCAATAGATCCGCCGGTAACTCTTGCAAGATGATTGGCTTCGCAGTCATGTTGTCTCCAGAGAAGCTGACAGTTGAAACAGTACAAGGGTGAGAAGGTCAAATCGGCAGTAGACACAAATTGGTCGTCAGCAAATAGCCCTCAGACAAGCCACAACCATAGTCATGGCTGCTCAAATCAGGTTGGTGAGTAGCATGAAACAGCCCTCCATCCTGTTCTAATGCAAAAGCACCCTCGTCCGATGGGATTCCGGCAGGAATTATTGTGTCTTTACTTAACTTTTACGTTTTTGGCGATCAAAGAGTTGTGCCGCGACCATCCAAACTTTAGCGCCAATTTGACGACTTAAGGTGCGGAGGTCAGGGGCAACCGCTTCGCGATCGACTGTCTGCGACAATCGGGCTTCCAAAAGTTCCTTTAGTTTACTGCTCGTTAAGGGACGGTTTAGTGTGCCCCGTTCTGCCAAGGAGATTGATCCTGTCTCCTCAGACACCACCACACAGATACAATTCTCTACCCGCTCCGTAATCCCCATTGCAGCCCGATGGCGGGTGCCTAACTGGCGGGAAGCCGTCCGTTCGGATAAGGGCAAAATTACGCCTGCCGCCACCAGACGCGAATCCCGAATTAGCACTGCCCCGTCATGTAACAGCGTCGTCGTCTGAAAAATCGTTTGGATCAATTCCTTGGATACCTCAGCATTCAGCCGCACTCCGGGCACCGAAAAATCCCGTTCATCGATCGGGCTACCGGTTTCCAGAATCAGCAACGCTCCGGTACGATTTTGCGACAGTTCCTTGACCGCATCAACAATCTCATCGGTCACACTACTGGACTTATGAGGACTGGCGCGATATGGCTGGAGCAGTTGGATGATCTGTCCTCGTCCCAACTGCTCCAGAAACCGCCGGAACTCGGATTGCAGAATAAACGCCATTGCCACCGCCGAACCGATCACCAGATTACTCAAAACAAAGCTGAGTAAATCCAGCCGCATTCGGGTACTCACCGCCGCCGCCAGCATCAACAGGATAAACCCCCGTACCATCCAGAGGGTACGCCGTTCCCCAATGATCACCAGCATCATGTAAGTCAGCGCCACCACCAAACCAACATCCACGAGCCGTCGTGTTCTTTCCCAAAATAGAAACAATGATGACCAGGTGGATGCCGGATCGGGATTAGTCAGAAGCAATAGAGACTGTATCCAGCCAGAATCTGCCAGCAATTGCCTCCATAAGTACCCCATCGATCTGGATCAACCCTGTGCTTTGCAACTTTGACTCTGGTGGATGCTGAACAAGCGATCAGCAACATTAAGCCTCAACCACGGGAGGTTGGAGCCGTTCTGGCAACCGATCCTGACGCACTAAATCGCGGTAAGTCTCTCGTTGCAGAATTAAATTTGCCTCACCATGATTCACGACTACCCCAGCCGGGCGCGGAATCCGGTTGTAATTGGACGACATACTGTAGTTATAGGCTCCCGTCGCCATGACCACCAGTGTATCGCCTGGTTGTGTAGTTGGCAGTGTCGCTTCCTTAATCAGGATATCGCCAGATTCACAATGTTTCCCAGCGATCGTCACAGCTTCCGTCATGGGCGCAGACATCCGGTTTGCCACCACTGCCCGATAAACCGATTGGTAGGTAATCGGTCGCGGGTTATCCGACATCCCTCCATCTACACTAATATAAGTACGAATTTCCGGAACTTCCTTATGGCTCCCGATCGTGTATGCCGTCACACAGGCTGAACCAATCAGCGATCGACCGGGTTCACTCAATAGTTTAGGCAAGGGCACATTCTGTTCCTGACAGGCTGCCACGATCGCCGTCGCCACTGTTTGTACCCAGGCATCAATACTGGGTGGATCATCAGATTCCACATACCGAATCCCCAGACCACCGCCAATATTCAGTTCCTGCATCGGCAGACCGTATTGGATCGCCTTACCAAACCACTGCACCATCACCGCCGCTAAATCATTATGGGGTTGCAGCTCAAAAATTTGGGAGCCGATGTGAGCATGTAAACCCACACAGGCTAACTTGGACTGCTGACTGACGAACTCTAACACTTCCGTGACTTGGTTCGGGTCAAAGCCAAACTTACTGTCTAAATGGCCGGTGCGAATGTACTCATGGGTGTGGCACTCAATCCCCGGAGTCAGACGTAGCATGATCCGGATTGGTTGCTCAACCGTAAATTCCGCCAGTGTCCGCAGTTCCAACCAGTTATCGACAATAATTGTGCAACCCGTTTCGACGGCAAAGGTCAATTCGTCACGGGATTTGTTATTGCCATGAAAGTAAATCCGATCGGGGCTGACTCCAGCTTCCAGCGCGGTATGGAGTTCGCCACCCGACACCACATCCATGCCTAGCCCTTCACTAGCCGCGATCGCGCAAACCGCGAGACAACTCCAGGCTTTCGAGGCATACAACACCTGCGACTCCCCCGGATAGTAGCGACGAAACGCGTCCCGATACTGCTGGCAGGCTGCCCGCAACGTCGTTTCATCCAGAATATACAGAGGTGAGCCAAATTTCTGGACTAAGTCGGGTACATCACAACCACCAATCTCCAGATGATCTGCCTGATTAATGACCGTAGTTAGCGGTAACAACGATTGATTTGGAGAGCGGGTGTCCGTTGCTGCTACACCATCCGGTAAATATTGCCGACCCGAATTACCACCCTCCGTAGCCTGGGTAAATACCATTGCGTAAACTTAATCCTCTACAAGATGACCGGAGCAAAACCATACTAATAACAGTTTACAATCGAGTGCTGTGCATCCTTGAAGGAGATAGCAAGCTTTTGTGGCAGTTCTCACCATTACCCCCCTCACTTCGGAGCGGTTGCCAGCCGCATTAGACCTCGATCGCCAATGTTTCGGCGGCTTATGGACTCTAGACGGCTACCACCGCGAACTCGATAGCCCCAACAGCGACCTCCTGATCCTCCTACCTTCGCCATCCTCCCCACCTCTCCATCCCCCCATCCTCGGACTTGGCTGCTCCTGGGCGATCGTCGATGAAGCTCACATTACCCTCGTTGGCATTCATCCCCAGTACCAACGGCAAGGACTAGGACAGGTAATGTTGATTGCTCTATTACAAGCGGCTCAGATCCGGGGTTTAAAGCGATCGACCTTAGAAGTCCGGGCTTCTAACCAATCGGCGATCGCGCTCTATAGTAAATTTGGCTTTCAGGAAGCGGGACGGCGGCGGCGCTACTACGAGGACACCGGAGAAGATGCTTTAGTCCTATGGCGTAGTGGTCTGCAATCCCCGGATTTTCCGACTACACTGATCACATGGCGGCAGCAAGTTCAGGAGCGCCTAACAAGTCATGATTGGCAAATCGCTTTTGATCAGGACTACTTTCGATCGCTGTTAGCCTATCGGTTAGAGGATGCCCTGGTTGCTCCCTTATTGCCTCAGACCTAGCGATTGATTTAGCCGCTAAATAGCCAGAGCCAGATCGGTAACAGAATCAATAGTTCCAGACACCCGATCGCGATCGCGGTCACGGCTAATTCTTGATCCAGTTCGTAGGCTTCCGCAATCACCAAGGTAGCAAAAGCAGGTGGCATCGCCATTTGTAATAAAATTACCCGATGCTCTAAGCCCGTCACTCCCAGAAGCCACAGCCCAGTTCCCAGAATTAACGGCACTAGCAGCATTTTAATATTGACGCTAATTAACGCCGTCCGCAATTTTTTTAGGGAGGTTAACTGACTTAACCGCATACCCACTAAGACCAAGGACAAGGAGATCGCTCCCCAGGCGACCCCCTGTAAGGCGGTTTCGACGATCGCGGGTAGCGGCACGTCCCGGCAGATTAGCCCAACTCCAAAACTCCCCAGGGCAGGATTGCGGAGTAACGCCTGAAACGCCTGCCCAGGATGATGGGGACGATCGCTAAACCGGGCGGCTAGAGCAACTCCTAATCCATAGGCTCCCAGCGTTGACCCCAATAGGTCATAAAACAGCGCCCAGGCAAAATACTCCGTTCCCACTAAGGTCAGAGAAACGGGAAAGCCAATATACCCCGTATTGCCAAACATCGTAGCTAGGACAAAACTCCCCTGAGTGCGCTGATTCCAGCCCGGTTGCGTCTGCAATTGAGGTCGCCACCACCGCAGGGCGATCGCAGACAATCCTGCACCCAGAGCGATCGCACTCCAGGCTGTAACGGGAGCCAGCCATAACGACCAGGAAATTTGGGTATGACGGAGGAAGGCAAAGATGCCTAAAGGTACACCAAACCGAAACAAAAATTTGCCCAGATAGACCGGCGTAGATTTGGGTAGCCATCGACCCAATAGCCAGCCCACTCCAGTCCAACCTACTAAAGGAGTATAGATAGTTAGCAGGTTCACGATCGACATAGTTAGGATAGAGAGATAAATGGCAAGAGTTTGGGAGATGGGAAAGATAGGGGAGATGGGGGAGATGGGGGAGATATAGTGGTGGCTGGTAGGTAATAACGGGTGGAGTCCCCACTATTTACTAATCCCAGGCATAGACAGATTGTTCATGGGTAACTGAGGGGTAAGTTTCTATAGCCTGAGTGGGAAAACTTTGATATAAATCAGACCAGTCTACAATTCGTAGTTAGTGAGTCGTGGTAGATTGCCTTCGGCGCAGGAGTAAAACGATTGGATAAGGTAAGTACAGCGGGAAAGGCAGCGAAAGCTATGAATCCTTCGATGGACGATATTCCGATCGCGTTCCGGGAAACTCCAGATGTCGCGGTTAAGCCCAAATCAAATCGAGTCGGACTGATCGGTGGCTTAAGCGCTGTGGCGATTGTAGCCATGGTGTCTGGGGTAATCGTGTCCCTCCAACTCCGGCAGCCGCCATCAACGGATTCGGCTCAGGCAAATCCCCCAATCGCCGCTCCGAGTAGTCAACCTCAACCTGCCGCTTCAGCGACTACCCCAGCGAACAGTGCCGCCGCTCCCACCAGTGATACTCTACTAGGGCATTATGCTTATTCAGAAGCCCCCGCCGATGAACTAGCCCCTGTTGCCAGAGACATCATGCTGCGTAAAAGTGCTGCAACGGCTTTTCAGGCAATGGCCGCCGCCGCTCAAGCCGATGGTGTGAGCCTGGTGCCCCTATCGGGGTTTCGCTCTAAACATGACCAGGACTACTTATTTTTTGGTAAAAAGGCAGAGCGTGGACAGGTTGCGACCGAACGCGCTAAGGTCAGTGCCCCTCCCGGTTATAGTGAACACCACACAGGCTATGCGATCGATATTGGGGATGGCAGCGTACCATCGGTAGATTTAAGCGAGAGTTTCGAGCAGACCGCCGCGTTTCAATGGCTACAGGCAAATGCTGCCCACTATAGCTTTGAACTATCGTTTCCTCAAGGTAATCGCCAGGGAGTGAGCTACGAACCCTGGCATTGGCGCTACGTTGGCGATATTCATAGCTTGAAGACGTTTTACCGCGCCAGACAAAAATAAATTCGTTTTCAAAAGAATTTATACCCACAAATCGTAGGGGTTTGGCATTCGGTCAATCCTCTGTGCGATCGGTCAGAGATCATCTACCGAGGGCTAAACCCGTACAGAGGAAAGATCTTTCTCAGAGATCTCCTAAGTAGAGATTAGTTGGCAGTTAACAATCCGTTACACTAGGGATTGACCTTAATTGCCAGATGCTCTCTCTGCTATGAGCCAGTTGTCTCTGAATCTGATTGCAATTTCTATTTTCACGGTCACGATGGCAAGTCTACTGGGACCGATCGTGCATTTATCGCCTCTAGTGCCCGCGATCGCGACGGCAGGGGCACTCGGCATCGCCACCTTAGATACCCTGAGTTGGCAGGGACAGGGAGCAACTTTACTGCTGGATGGCATCGCCCGCTTTTCGGCACAGTACCGCACTCGCATCGTTCATCATGAAGCGGGGCATTTTCTGGTTGCCCATCATTTAGGTATCCCGATTACAGGCTACAGCTTAAGTGCCTGGGAAGCCTTCCGCCAGGGTCATCAAGGACAGGCAGGCGTACAGGTGGATGCCCAAGAGTTAGAGCAGACATTACGCCCTGGTGCGGCTAGTACCACCTCTGTACTCGATCGCTACTGTACCGTCTGGATGGCAGGGATCGCTGCCGAATCGCTGACCTATGGGGATGTGCAGGGGGGTAAGGACGATCTCCAGGTTTTGAGAGCCGTTTTACGCCAACAGGGACTGACTCCTACCGCCTGTGACCAGGCTGAACGGTGGGCACTGCTCCGAGCCAAAACGATCTTAAAAGACCAGGCAACCGCCCATGCCACCTTAGTTCAGGCAATGGCACAACGGTTACCCATAGAACAATGCCTTCAGGCGATCGCATTAAGTTAGTCAAAATTACCGTTAACCTTGAGCAAAATCCCCCAATTGGGTGAACTATTGTGACAGGAGAGTTCACCTAATCGACGTATTCGTCTATACCTAAAAGCGGATGTGTTTCAGGATGGCGCTACCTAAGATCAAGAAATTAGTTGATTCAATCTCTCGCTCTAGCCAGGAGATGCTCCTCAGCAATGCGCACAATCCAATCTGAATTAGTGAAAACTGCGGAAGTTGGTTTTTTAGCCATCAGTTTGATTGTCTTAGCGTTAGTTTACGTCGCTCCAACCCCAGAACCTGAGCTAAACCAATCTACCTCTCGCCCAGAAAGTGGTCAGATCCAGGGCATTTGGAACCGATAGTAGGATGGCTCCGCGCCAATTCACTGCCACGGCATACCCTGCCGTTATTCCTGCCAGTTAACGCTAAGTAAATGACAAAAGGAGCATTTTGGTCAACAATGGGATTGCGAGGTGAAAACCCGCATGTTTGACTTTTAAGGCTTCTATAACTTGAACCAATGGGATCAACGCGAGCGCGAATAGCGATTGATGCAATGGGTGGGGATCATGCCCCAGCGGAAATAGTCACTGGAGCGCTCAGAGCCCAAGAGGAACTGGGCGTGGATGTGTTGCTGGTAGGCGATCCCGACCGAATTAAAGCATGTCTAGAACGACATACGACCTCCTGCCCCCTGGAAATTGTGCCCGCCGAGGGCGTGGTTGAAATGGAAGAGGAACCCCTTTCAGCCTTACGACGTAAACCCAAAGCATCGATCAATGTAGCGATGGATTTGGTAAAGCAGAAGCAGGCAGATGCCGTGGTTTCGGCAGGACATTCTGGAGCCGCGATGGCAGCCGCCTTGCTCCGATTAGGGCGGTTACGAGGCATTGATCGTCCGGCGATCGGGGCGGTATTGCCAACCATCATTGCAGGGAAACCCGTATTAGTGCTAGATGTCGGTGCTAATGTAGATTGCCGTCCGAAGTTTCTCGAACAGTTTGCGCTGATGGGCAGTATCTATTCCCAATATGTGTTGGGCAATGACCAGCCTCAAGTCGGCTTGCTGAATATTGGCGAGGAAGCCAGCAAAGGAAATGATTTGGCACTCCGCACTTACGAGTTGCTGGAGAAGAACTCGCAAATTCAATTCATTGGCAACGCCGAAGGACGGGATGTGCTGTCCGGTAAGTTTGATGTGATTGTCTGTGATGGCTTTGTCGGGAACGTGTTGCTGAAGTTTGCGGAGGCGATCGGAGAACTGGCACTGCAAATCCTCCGGGAAGAACTCCCACAAGGCTTGCATGGCAAAATGGGCGTATCCCTGTTAAAACCTAACCTGAAGCGGATCAAACAACGGATGGATCATGCCGAACATGGGGGTGGGTTGCTGCTGGGAGTTGCCGGAATTTGCATTATTAGTCACGGTAGCTCTCAGTCACCGAGCATTTTCAACGCCATTCGCTTAGCCAAGGAAGCCGTTGACCATCAAGTGTTAGAGCGAATTCAGGCAAAGTATCACAAAAACTCGCGCCCCTCCGCCGTCAGTGGTCAGTCCACGGATAGCTGAGCCGCAACCTCACGATTGGGAATGCAGAGTTGATAGTGACTCATTACCCGTTCATTCCCAATTGCCACCGATTAATTACCCCGTGACGGATAGAGCATGGCATTGAAACAACCCGGAGTCGGCATTGCAGTGACCGGCAGTGGGGCGGCAGCACCCATTACTGCGCTCGACAACCAGCAACTCAGTCAACTCGTTGAAACCTCTGATGAATGGATTGCCACTCGTACTGGCATTCGCTGTCGGCGGTTAGCCAACTCCACCGAGTCGTTAACGACCCTGGCAACTCAGGCCGGTGCTGCCGCGATCGCCATGGCAGGTATCGCCGCGACCGATCTGGATTTAATCATTCTGGCAACCTCGACACCCGATGATCTATTCGGCACTGCCAGTCTGGTGCAGGCGGCGTTGGGAGCATCCCGGGCGGTTGCCTTCGACCTGACGGCGGCTTGCTCGGGTTTTGTGTTTGGCTTGGTGACAGCGGCACAGTTTATCCAGACGGGTACCTATCAAAATATTCTGCTGATTGGGGCTGATGTTCTATCGCGTTGGGTGGATTGGAGCGATCGCCGCACCTGTATCCTGTTTGGGGATGGTGCTGGGGCAGTGGTTTTACAGGCCAACGATCGCGATCAGCTACTTGGGTTTGAACTCCGGAGTGATGGCACTCAGAATAAGTATTTAAATCTGGCGTTTCAGCCGGAACCGCAAGTGCTGCTAGAGGGAGTCGAGGTCGGGCAGGGTCGCTTTACCCCGATTACGATGAATGGACAGGAAGTGTATCGGTTTGCGGTACGGCGAGTCCCAGAGGTGATTGAAAAAGCTCTCTTCCGCGCCAATCTAAGTGTTGAGCAGGTGGATTGGTTACTGTTGCATCAAGCCAATCAACGGATTCTGGATGCCGTGGCCGATCGCTTGAAAATTCCTGCCGAAAAAGTTATCAGTAATCTGGCGCAGTATGGCAATACCTCTGCCGCTTCGATTCCGTTAGCCCTGGATGCCGAAGTCCGGCAGGGTAGGGTAAAGGTTGGGGATACGATCGTCACCTCTGGCTTTGGAGCAGGGCTCACCTGGGGTGCGGCTGTGTTTCGCTGGGGACGCTAATTAATTTAAGCGATCGCCTGCCGTCGGACAGGGATCTGAATGATAAATTCTGTGCCTGCCCCCAGTTGGGAAACACATTCCAATCTCCCACCGTGTTTTTCGGTGATAATTTGGTAACTGATGGACATGCCCATGCCTGTGCCCTTACCGATCGGTTTGGTGGTGAAAAAGGGATCAAAAATGCGTTGTTGAAGCGGTTTGGGAATCCCAGGGCCATTATCCGCCAGGCTAATTTGTACCCATTCCACATCAATCATTGTGGTGCTGAGCGTAATCTGTGGGGCTAAACGTGCTGTTTCAGGCAGCCCAATGTGTTCGTCCAGGGCATCGATCGCATTTGTGAGAATGTTCATAAACACCTGATTCAGTTGTCCGGCATAACACTCGACTAACGGCAACGTGCCATAGTGTTTTATCGCCTCGATCTCAGGACGATCTGAGCGGGCTTTCAGCCGATGTTGCAGAATCAACAAGGTACTATCAATACCTTCATGAATATCCACCGGCTTAATTTCGGCTTCATCCATGCGGGAGAAGTTACGCAGCGACAACACAATCTGCCGGATGCGATCGGTACCTATTTTCATTGAAGTTAGCGTTTTAGGCAGATCGGCTTGCATAAACTCCAGATCCATCTCATCGGCGGCGGCGGTAATCTCAGGTCTGGGGTCAGGATAATGGGTTTGATACAGATGAATGAAGTTCAACAAGTCCTGCGTATACTGCTGCACATGGAGCAGGTTGCCATGAATAAAATTGACGGGATTGTTGATTTCGTGAGCGACTCCTGCCACCAGTTGCCCTAAGCTGGACATTTTTTCGCTTTGGATCACCTGGGCTTGGGTTTGATGCAGTTCAGTTAAAGCGGTCTTGAGGGCGATCGTTCGTTGTTCCACCCGATCTTCTAACTCAGAGTTGCTCGTTTCCAACGCAATAAACGACTCCCGCAATTGCCCCGCCATGTGATTAAAGGAATCCGCCAGGGTATTCAACTCCTGAATCTGGCTATTGGCAACCGTTTCATCTAGATTACCTGCCGCGATCGCTTGACTGGCTTGATTCAGGTGCAGAATGGAGCGAGTAATCCACCGTGAGGTAAACCACCCCATTAAGGTAGCCACCCCTAAAGCGGCGAGACAGAGGAAAATCGTTGTGCGGGTGTTGTCGTTAATTTGGGACATAAATGCCTGTTCCGGCACACTCACAACCACCAACCAATCTAAGCCATACTGATCTCGCCAGGGGGTGACTTGAGCAAAATAGGGTTCTCCCCGCCACTTCACTTGCAAGGCTTGGGGTTCAGTAATGGTTTGGAACTGCTGAAAGTGTTGATGGAGTTGTTTCGCAATTCCTTGCAACTCTGGATCAGGACTATTAGTAGCTGGTAATCGCTGAATTTCGTCACCGACTAGAATAAATGGTTCGCTAGCGGCCGAATTGGCAATTAACAGGCCATCTCGATCAATGACAAAAATTTGCCCTGAAGTGCTGGCTGTCAGTTGGCGTAAGTAGTCACTCAACTTCAAAAGATGAATATCCGTACCTACTACCCCGAGCAACTGGTTTTGGGAGCTGTAGATCGGGCGACCGGCTGAGGCACTGATATACGGCCCATAGGGAGAATTCCAAACATACACCTTACCCCAAATTGGTTGATTGGCTTTTAAGGGATCGGCATACCAACTTTCTTTGAAGTGGTTGTAATCATACACCCCTACAATCCTCGTCCGCTCCCCCTGGGGGCTTGTGGCATAGGTGATAGCATTTTTCAGTGGTTGGTTTTGCCAATCGTCGATCGTGAGCGTTTTGCCATCATACCGAATGGCTCCAACCCCATTGCCATTTGTGAGACCATATCCAATAAAGGTGACATCATACGCCTGCATTTGCTGCCAAAAGTATTGACCCGCCACTTGGCGATTGTGAACATCTAACACCCCCATCCGAATGGCTTCGGCATTCATCTGGCTCAGCTTATGGGGAGTGGATAAATAGGCATCAAGATGTTGATCAACCGTATTGCTGGTACGCTGCATAAGTTGATTGGCTAAATCATTCACCGCCTTCTGTCCATTCCGGAATGAAAGGTAGCCTACTAAAGCGACAGCGCCAAAAATTTGTAGCACAAAGGGGGTAATCAGCACTAGCTGTAAGGGAAACACACGTTTGCTAGCCGCAGTCTTAGTCATGGTGCACGGTTACAGTGTTAGCTAGAGGGGCTTTCGCTGAGGACTCTAGCTAGATTGCCCATAACTCCACGTAATAGGAACAATTTTGCTCCCTTACCAGCGATATTTGGAGCCGTTACAGTGTGGGTTTACTCAACAGAGGCAGTGCTAAATCTGTTAAGAAGCGGGTTTACTCTCTGCGGCAACAGGGGGACAAACGGCTTCTGCCGCTGGGAAGGGCAGCTTAAACAGTAAAAATTGCACGTCTTTCTCTGACTTAAACTCTTTTTTGGCAATATACTCCAGGGCAACTTTATCCAACCCTTTGTAGCCAGAAGAAAGCACCAGATAGGGCTTGTCACCCGCGAGTTTACCGTCTGGTTGCACGATCGCTGCCACCTGCACTTCAGCCGCCTTCGGCTTAAAGGAACAGGCTTCGGATGGGTAGAGCTTGGCAATTTCCGCTTCCATTTGTTGCTTCTCTTCCTTGTCCGGCAGTTGCCAATCCAGCTTACCTGACAGGTTTTTGGCACTATCCGTTAAGCTCTCCATATTCTTTTTATAGGCTTCCAGACTGGCATCTCCCGCATTAAACGTGCCATACATCTCCTGCAAATAGGCTTGCTGTTGCGCCGCCGCTTGCTCCTGCTTTTCCTCCTGTTGAATACGAGCCACCGTTGCCGCATCAAGTCTGCGTCTCGTCGATCGCGTTAGATCCTCAGACTGCAAATCCGCCGCCGAAGGGGCTGGCTGTGGTTCGGTTTGCTCCGGCTGGGGAGGAACGGTTTCTGCTTCTGCTGCCGCTGTTTTTTCAGGTTCAGGCTGCTCAGCCGGTTGGGATTTCTTTAAAGCGGGGATATCCTGAAACGTTAAGGGTGCCCGTCTGGCTGGCAATGGAGCCGCTAACTCAGGCGGATAGTTCACGACTGGAGGCGGCGGTATCAGGGGAAAGTCATAGAGCGGAGCATCCTCTGTGTCTGTTTGAGTTGCAGGGTTGGGTACCGCCTGAGAGGTCGGTGTTTGGGGTGTCACCATTGGGGCGGGAAACGCCTGACTCAGCGCCGCAGATGGCAACCGACTTTGTTCGGCTGGGCTCAGTTCAATCAGTTGCACCGTTTCTTGTTCTTGCGGCTGTTTCGATTGCACCGACGATAGAAATGGTAAGCCTGCGAGGAACAAGCCATGCACCCCGAGGGAAGCCACTAACGCGATCGTGGTCGGTTGCCGAATGGAATGCAGGATCGTGCCTAAACTGTCCTGCCGGGATGGGGGAATTAAGGAATCGGGTGGAAGGAAGTCAGACATAGCCAGATCAAATAAGCAATGGAGTGAGAGGGACGATAGACTCAGGCTCAGAAGATTGGGTGACTGGAGATCATTCGGGTCTGAATGGTTGAGACAGTCGGGGAGAGAAAAAAGTTGCCGATTGAGCAACGATTCCACTGCCTAAGATAGCAGGTGCAGTTTGGTGACTGGGATCTGAATCCGGCGATCGCACCCGATCCAGAAACAACTACAGCATCTAATCTGATTTGGAGCCCTTTGAAGCCATTAGTCAGCTAAAAGTCGGATTCAGCTGAATCAATCATTGGTTTTGTCAGCACACCTGATGCCTGCGCCTTGGCAGTAACCTGAACAATCAGTAACGAAAAGTAAGGGAGTTCTAAATCTGGTTGAGTTTGCAGGTGCGTATAGATGCGTTGTTGCGGTAGCGTTGCCCAGGCGATCGCGTAACTATGCGGTAACAGGTCGTATTGCTGTAACAACTTCCAGACTTGGGCATAGACGGAACTCACTTTCATTAATACCACTACATCTGCCCACGGCAATACCGTTTCCAATTCCGTAACCGTGTATAAAGCCGGGAGTACGACTAAGCGTTGTTGCCGAAAGGTGAGGGGAATGCCTAACGCTGCCGCACTGGCTAAGGGCGAACATACACCAGGAATCGCTTGAATTGATACTTGGGGATGACTTTGTTGCAATGTTTGCGCCAGGTAGGTAAACGTACTGTAGAAACTGACATCCCCCTCGGAAGCAAAGGCGACATCCTGCCCCTGCGCCAGATAAGACCAAATTTGGTCAGCCGCGAGTTGCCATGCTGCCCGCAAAACTTCCGTATCCTGCACATAGGGAAACGTCAGAGGTAGTTGGATTTGATTCGGTTGTAGCCACTGGGCGATCGCCTGTTCCGCAAATCCCGGTTTGCCGCGTACCCCCGCCGGAAATGCCACGATCGGGGCTTGCTGAAGTAGCCGTAACCCTTTGACCGTCAGGAGTTCCGGGTCGCCAGGTCCCACACTAATGCCATAAAGTGTGCCGTAAGCCGTTGTGCTGGTCACTAATTCATTTCCCCCGAATTTGCCATTCTAGATTCTAGAGTGGATGAATAACTTTATAATTCGTCACTAATTTGGGGCTATGGTGTTACCAACTGTAATTTTGCCGGGATACCTGGCAGGTGCGATCGACTACAAAGATCTAGAACAGGCGCTACAAGCTCAAGGCATTCCAGCGATCACCGTACCCTTGCGCTGGCAGGATTGGCTCCCAACGTTAGGCGGGCGATCGATGACCCCGATCCTGCACCAAATCGATGCCTCCGTCCGGCAGTTCTTACAGCAACAGGGGAGCGACAAAATTAATTTAATTGGTCACTCGGCTGGCGGCTGGTTAGCCCGGATTTATTTAGGGGAGCAACCTTACTGTATTCATCCCAGGGATGGGCAGGAGTGTTTGTGGCATGCCCGTTCCCATGTGGCAACCTTAATTACTTTGGGCACCCCCCACACTAGCCTGGAGCGCTGGACTCGCAAGAACCTCGATTTTGTCAACCAGACCTATCCGGGGGCGTTTTACCCCGATATTCAGTATGTCTGTGTGGCAGGTAAAACCATTTACGGCAGTCGTCCGGCAAACTGGCTTGCCTACAGTAGCTACAAACTCACCTGTGGTACAGGCAATTGCTGGGGAGATGGCATTACCCCGATCGCGGCTGCTCACCTCAACGGTGCCGAAAACCTGATTCTGGAAGGTGCCAACCATTCTCCTCGTGCCGATCGTCTCTGGTATGGCTCACCGGATTTACTGTCAGTCTGGACAACATACCTGAGCTAATCCTCCGCCTCTCGATCTCCCCATCTCTCCTATCTTTAATCTGCTCCTCTATAACCGCTCCTGCTGCTCGATATACAGTTCATTCTGCTCCCGTTGCTCCCACTGGATGGTTTGATACCGCAGCACACCCTTAATGGTCACCTCCTCCCCTGCATCAGGAATGGCGGTTTTTGCTAAGACCCAAATGCTGCCAGTATCATCCGTTAGTTCATACACGGTGCCATCCAATAAAGGGGCGCGGTTTTTCACAGTGCCTTTGAGGTAGACCGTCGGACTCGCTTGAGTTGGGCGAGATAACTCCCGAATACTGACGGTATTCGCTGTAAATTTGGGTAGCAGAGCCGAGTCGGAAGAGCTAGCGATAGGTTGACAGCCCATGCAGCCAATGAGTAAACCGACGAAAGCCAGCCGCAAACTAATGAGGCTTCTGAAGGGAACGATCGCGTGAGCAATGGTCTGGAAGTTCATCGCAAAACCAGCTAACTGAGCGCTGTGATAGAAAACTATCGTTGTGTTAACACAAAGTCAGCCGATCTGCCTAATCAGAAATGCCAGGTTGTCAGGCAATCATGAGCCAAGATCCGGCAATTTCAGAGGACATCTGCGGCTATCAATGGCAGAATTTGGGTTGGACGATCGTAATGCCATTGCACCTGCGATCGCTAGAGATATTTGATTGGCGAATTACCCATGTCTGCCTCAACCGCACAACTAATTGATGGAAAAGCCCTGGCTCAACAGATTCAGGCAGAGTTGACCCAACAGGTTCAGACCTTGCAAGCCCAAAAGGGTCGTCCACCGGGATTAGCCGTATTGATGGTCGGCGACAATCCTGCCAGTGCGGCCTATGTCCGCAACAAGGAAAAAGCCTGTAGCCATATTGGCATCGCCTCCTTTGGGCAACATTTACCCGCTACCGCCACCCAAACCGAATTAGAGCAAATCATTGATGCCCTCAATCAGGACGATCGGGTGGATGGCATTTTAATTCAACTACCCTTACCCGATCACTTAGATTCGGTGGCATTACTGAATCGCATTCACCCCAATAAAGATGCCGATGGCTTACATCCCGTCAGCCTGGGGCGGTTAGTCCGGGGCGAATTGGGTCTACGCAGTTGTACCCCTGCTGGAGTCATGCGTCTATTGCAGGCATACGACCTGGATCCGAAAGGGAAGCACGCTGTGGTGATTGGACGGAGTATTTTAGTCGGTAAACCCATGGCATTGATGTTGCTGGAAGCCGATGCCACTGTGACGATCGCCCACTCTAAAACACCGGATCTGGCAGCGATCGCTCGGAGTGCCGATATTCTGGTGACGGCGATCGGTCGCCCTGGTTTGATTACAGGAGATATGGTTAAGCCAGGAGCCATTGTGATGGATGTCGGCATTAATCGGATTACCGATGACAGTGGCAAATCCCGTTTAGTCGGAGATGTGGATTTTGCTTCCGTTCAACCTGTGGCTGGATTTTTGACTCCTGTACCGGGTGGTGTTGGGCCCATGACCGTTGCCATGCTAATGCAAAACACCGTTTGGAGTTGTCAGCAGTTCGGCTAGATGCCGCGATCGCATCTTTTTGACTATTTCTCGCAAGCAGCTACCAAAGCCGATGCCTTCAAGCATCTCCCCTGGTTAATCGCTGTGCCTCTACAAACAAAATCATCAGGTGACAGCACTACCAGGGCAGGAAGTCTAGTAGACTTCTTGCAGGGACAATTTTTGCTGCCGACGACTGAAGCCCCATTTTCTCACCGTACATCCGGGGGAATTGCCAATATCAGGCATTTGGGAGATTTTTTTAGTGTGGTTGAGAGATAAGCGATGATTACTGGGAGAGATACGGGAATGGTATTGACGGACACTGGCACATCATTCCAGACAGAAGCTCATTTTGACCTATCGGCTTACTTGAAAGAACGGCAAGTTCAGGTTGAAGCGGCACTCGATCGCTCCCTGCCGATTGTCTACCCAGAGAAAATTTATGAAGCCATGCGCTATTCCCTCATGGCTGGAGGCAAGCGCCTACGACCGATTTTGTGTCTGGCAAGCTGTGAGTTGATTGGGGGCACGATCGCGATGGCAATGCCCACTGCCTGTGCCTTAGAGATGATTCACACCATGTCGCTGATTCACGATGATCTGCCAGCCATGGATAACGATGATTATCGGCGCGGCAAACTCACTAACCACAAGGTCTACGGTGAGGATGTGGCAATTCTGGCGGGAGATGGGTTACTCGCGTATTCCTTTGAGCATGTCGCGGTTGCCACGCAAAACGTTCCTGCCGATCGGGTGTTGCGCGTTGTTGCGATGTTAGGGCGGGCAGTCGGTGCGGCTGGCTTGGTGGGTGGACAAGTGGTGGACTTAGAATGTGAGGGTAAACCCGATGTGTCCCTCGAAACGCTGAACTTTATCCATAACCATAAAACGGCAGCACTCCTGGAAGCATCTGTGGTTTCAGGTGGCTTGTTGGCAGGAGGATCGGATGCCGAACTTCAGCAGCTCTCTCGCTATGCCCAGAATATTGGACTCGCCTTCCAAATCATTGACGACATTCTAGATATCACAGCAACTCAGGAAGAACTGGGTAAAACGGCAGGCAAAGATTTGCAAGCCCAAAAAGCCACCTATCCCAGTATCTGGGGATTGGAGGAGTCTCGTCGGCAGGCTCAAACGCTGGTTGACGAGGCAAAAGCAGAATTGGCTAGCTTTGGCGATCGTGCCATGCCGCTGCAAGCCCTGGCTGAATTTATTACCGCTAGAAAACACTAAACCTTTCTCCCTAACCTCTACCCCTCTCAAACCGACATGCAGGACTTTGGCAATATTATTAACAACCATGTGCTGCTGGTTGCACTGGTGGCGTGCCTCACCGCCCAAGCCATTAAACTCATCGTTGAGATCGTTAAAAACCGTAAGGTCAATATCCGGGCATTGGTTGAAACCGGCGGTATGCCCAGTGCCCACTCCGCGTTGGTGACGGCTTTAGCCACGGGTGTGGGTCAGAATGCGGGCTGGGACAGTTCTGAATTCGCGATCGCGGTCGTGTTCGCCGTCATCGTCATGTATGACGCCGCCGGAGTCCGACAAGCGGCGGGCAAGCAAGCCCGAGTGCTGAATCAGATCATTGATGAATTCTTCCAGGGCGACCACCACTTTAACGAAGATCGGCTGAAAGAGTTGTTAGGTCACACGCCATTTCAAGTCATTGTTGGCTCGATTCTAGGCATCGTTATCTCTTGGGTGGCACAACTGGCGCTCGTAGGCGCTAGGCCTGCTTAGATAACCTACCAATGTTGCTAGAACGAAGGGGAACACCGGTTGATTGTGCTCCCCTGTTTCAGCATCTTTTGAGAATGGTAATGGCTCTACTGCCCCGTTTTGGGGAAGTGTTCGATTTGCGCGTAGCCACTGAAAATTAATTGCTGACCTTGAGTTTCCAGGCGATTGATCCGCATAGTGACACCATCTAAATCAAACCGATCGAGATCAACCATATTGTTCAAAATTTGAGCAAACGCCATCGTTAACACCTCCGATGTGCCCCGCAGGGACTCTGGCACAACATCCGGTTGAAATTGAGGGTTTTGAAACAGAATCCGCCGCCGTCGCTCTACCCCCAACGTTGCCAGGAGGCTAATCGGCACACTGCCATTAGCTAATTCTGTCTTCGCAAAGATTTTGATTTGGTTATTCGGCAGCAATTGCAAGTTGATATCGGTAAACGACACCGGCTCTCCACCCGATAACGCCATTAACTCCGGTGTATCCAGATTGCGGAGGTGTTGCTTGACTAACTCAGCCGTGAACGCATGGTTAATCCCCTGTTCCGACAGGGTAACTTGCGCGATCGCTTGAGTCGGTTGGCGCAACCGCAGGCTACCACTGAGAACAGAGGCAAAGTCGATCGCCACGGCATCCGTCTCAAAGGACATTTCCTCCACATAAAAGTCGCGGCGGATCACCAGATTGCGTCCGCTCATCTTAAAGCTATCAATGCTCCCTTGCAGCAGCTTGCTAGAAGGGTGACACCGAATGGCTACATCCACCGATTCGCTCTGGGTGAACAAATGGCGAATCGATTGGCTGGCAACTGTGTTGAGCATGCGCTCCCCAAAGTCTACGCCAGGAGGGCTAACTGTAAATCCTCCAAACATGCCGTCTTTCACCTAGAACGTTTCCTTCCTATTTTGTAACAGATTATGAAGTATCGGCAATGTTAATTGATTGGCTGTCTTAGCAGGGGGGATAAAGTTTTACTTATGAATGGAGTGGAAAGGTAGGGGAGATGGGGGTGATAGGGAGATGGGGTGATGAGGAGTAAGACGGTTTTCCTCCTGTCATGGTTGTAGCGGACAAGCTAATGTGGAAGGAAACTTGCGATCGCGGCAGCACGACGATGATTCCTGAAGCTTTCAATTCCATGTTTGGTCAAGTCTTTTCCAGCGATTTTATGCCCCAGTCGGGTACAGAGTGGTCTGGGTTTAACCCAATGGATATGCCGTTTGAGGACATGATTGGGTGGGGAATTGAGGGAGCCATCCTCAACACGGAACTGCGGGTCTTGCTGCAATCGATTAAAGCGGCAGGAGCCTATTGCCGGGGAGAACAGGAACTTGCCCAAACGGAAGCATGGCAGATTCTGACGATCGCCACGGATGCCCTGAAAGGGGGCTGGATTCGGGGCATGGCGATTAGTGTGATTAAAGCCTTAACTGGGAGTAGCGCGTTTGCCACATTGGGCTTTATGGTGTGTACGCAACTGATCCCGACGCTGCTGAAGGTGATGCAGAACGAAATGACGCTGGAACAAGCCGTCTCTCAAGTGGGACTCCGCCCCTTACTGAGTGGACTGGTGACAACGGTGATGCTGCTGTTCCCCGCGATCGGCATGGTGCTGGTGAGTGCGGTCGTCTTACGGGCAATCTGGCAGGAAATTTCTCCTGAATGGAAGGAATCGATGCAACAAACCATGACTGACAACCTGAAAGCTACCCAACAATCGGTTGATGCCCTGCTGGAACAATTTGCCCAAACCACCTGGAACTGGGCAATGGGCGGTTAAACGGCTTAGGCTGAGACGATCGCGCTATCCGTGGGTACTCTGGCATGTAGGAGTAATTTTGCCATCGGGAAAAATCATGGCGGATTGCTGACGAGCATACCCTTCAGGATGGCAAACTACTGTGGTGCAATTTTCTTCTGGTAAATCCTGGCGCTGGGCGATCGTGGCTCTCCTAACGGGGGGACTAGCCGCCTGCCAAACCGGACAATCTCAACCGCTCCGTCCCGAGCCGTTACCGCAGGATGAGTTGATTCAGGTTTATACCAATCATGAACCCTCTGCCAGTTACACGGAACCCTATCGGCAGCAAACCCGTGATGGGCATGATTTAGAGCAGATTTTGATTGACACGATCGCTCAGGCGGAACGAACTGTAGATGTGGCAGTACAGGAATTGCGGTTGCCCAAAGTCGCGGCGGCACTGGTGGAACGGCAACAAGCGGGGGTCAACGTGCGGGTGATCCTAGAAAACACCTACGCCCGTCCTTTCAGTCAATTCACACCGGCAGAGGTCAATCGTTTACCCGATCGCGAACGCAGTCGTTACCAGGAGTTTCGGGAATTAGTCGATCGGGATCAGGATGGTCAACTCAGTCCGGCGGAAGTAGCTCAGGGGGATGCGCTGGTCATCCTCGATCGAGCCAAAGTCCCCCGGATCGATGATAGGGCGGATGGCTCTGCTGGTAGTAACTTAATGCACCATAAGTTTCTAGTTGTGGACGATCGCACCTTGATCGTCACCTCCGCCAATTGGACGACCAGTGATGTGCATGGCGACTTCAAAACTCCCAGTAGCCAGGGTAATGCTAATAATTTACTCAAGATTAACAGCCCAGAACTGGCAAAACTCTTTACTCAAGAGTTTAATCTGATGTGGGGGGATGGTGTAGGAGGCAAGCCAGATAGTCGGTTTGGGGTCAAGAAGCCGTTTCGTCCAGCGAGATCGCTCCAGGTCGGGCAAACCCGAGTAGACGTACAGTTTTCCCCCAGTAGCCGCTCGATTCCCTGGGAACAAACCAGTAATGGCTTAATTGGCAAAACCTTAGCTACCGCCCAGCAATCGATCGAGATGGCGCTATTTGTATTTTCCGATCAGCCATTAGTCAATCAGATCCGACCTCGACATCAACAGGGAGTAGAGATCCGAGCATTAATCGATCCGCAATTTGCCTATCGATCGTACAGTGAAGGATTGGATATGTTGGGGATTGTCCTGCCAGAAAATTGTCAGCTAGAACCTGGCAACACTCCCTGGCAACCCGCGATCGCTAGTGTCGGCGTACCTCGGATGCCCCTGGTGATCTGCTGCATCACAAGTTTGGCATTGTCGATCGGCAGATTGTGATTACGGGTTCCCATAATTGGACAGCCGCCGCGAACACGGGCAATGATGAGACAGTGTTAGTAATCCATAATCCCGTTGTTGCCGCCCATTACCAGCGAGAGTTTGAGCGATTGTATACCAACGCCATTCTGGGAGTTCCACCGGCAATTCGCCACAAGGCAGCCGAGCAACAACGGCAGTGTGCCAAATTACAGGCGACAGCCGCAACAGCGATTTCAGGTTCACCGAGTGATCGCCCACCCTCGCCCACGCCTCAAGTTCGTCGTGCAACCACCCGCCCCCAGCAGGCAGCTAACCGGACAACCGTTCCAGCCCAACGATCGCCCCACTCTAATCCACGAGTTAACCTGAATACGGCGACTCAGGCAGAACTGGAAGCCTTACCTGGAGTTGGGCCTAGTTTAGCCAAACGAATTATCGCAGCCCGTCAGCGTCAACCATTTCGATCGCTCGCGGATCTCGATCGGGTATCTGGAGTCGGTCCGAAGCTGCTGACCAAACTCAAGGATCACGTCACCTGGTAGGGCTATTTCGTCAACCCATGTTCCAGGGCAAACCGAACAAGTTCTGTGCGGCTATTCGTCCCGGTTTTGCTAAATAAACGGCTGACATACTTTTCGACATTCCGGACACTGGTATCCAGTCGTCGGGCAATTTCTTTATTCATCAAGCCATCCACCACCAGTTCCAAGACACTTTGTTCCCGGGGGGTGAAGTCAAACTTAAGCGGACTCGGGGTTTGAGGCAGTGCCCCCCGTTGCTGCAACATGCGTTTAATTTCTTCGATTTGCCGTACCACCTCTTCAATTTTGTGGGGCTCCCCATCCGAGGCAGCGGCTTGAAGTGATTTTTGTTTTTCTAACAGGTTAGATACGATCGCCACCAATTCCTCTGGATCGAAGGGTTTGGAGAGATACGCATCACATCCCGCGTTATAGCCCTGAATCCGATCGGTGGTCATGCCCCGCGCCGTCAGAAACACGATCGGTAGGGTTTTGAATTGGGGATCGTCCCGCAGTTGTTGCAAGAATTGGTAGCCGTCTATCTGGGGCATCATAATATCGGTGATCACCAGATCCGGCGACTTTTGCTGGGCGAGTTCCAGACCTTCGCGGGCATTACTGGCAACATCCACTTCAAACCCACTGTCTTGCAGATAGGCTTGTACCGCTTCGCGTAAAGCTGGCTCATCATCAACCAGTAACAGGTGTCCCGACATCTGGCTTCCTTGCTCCTACATGCGTTACCTTCCCTATTCTAGCGATTTCATCGATCGGCGGAACGCTGAACCCTATGCCCCGCCCCCGATAATCAGGGAGGTTAACTATTAGAACTGGCAGCACCAGACACAAAGGCATTAATGATCGGAGCAACGGCTTGTAATACCGGGGAAAGAATCACGACGGAAGCTCCGGCAATAATGATAGTAGTGGCCAACCGGACAACCTGATCAGACGCTTTTTGATAGGTATCAAATTTATAATCAATTTTTTCCAGGTTAGTTTCTAACTTGCCTAGATTAGTTTCTAACTTACCGAAATCTGTCTCCAGACGATCGAGCCGCTGGTTAATCTGTTGCAGTTCGCTTAAAACCTGTTGTTGCAAACTTTCGGGTGAATCACTGGCTGGCATAACGCTAGAGAACGCTCATGGCTTGATCTATCCCTATGATACTCCCTGATTGGTTGGCGCTACTCCTGTAGAGTAGTGAATGATTCGGATGCCAAGAGGTGACCTATGAGCAATTTCATCTGGAACCAGCAAATTACCCCCATCGCCATGCTGACGATCGCGATCGGGTCTACCTGGATCACGGCTCAAACACCCCCCCGGAAAACGCCGCCAAAACCCGTTCCGCCGATCCCGCCCCAAGACCGGATTTTGTTACCGAATCCCTATAAAGTCTATACAAATGGGGCATTGGTTACGAATGCGCCCTATCGGGGGGCAACTGAAAGAAATCTGCCGACTATCAACTCCTTCACTGGCACTCCTGGATGCTATGTCGCCTGTTATTCTCGTCGGGCAAGCAACAGTGTTTATCCGGTTGGTGGAGGTATTTATGTGATGGGACAAGTCCGAGTGCCCGGGAGTTATGCCGGACGAATTTGCCAACCTAAAGGATTTGAGGATGCCGATATCAGTGCTGAATTCAAATTCAAACAGTTATGTATGGAAAAACTATCCAGTGTTTGTCGTAACTATTCCTGTTGGGCAGGGGGAGATACTGGCGGTTGGTTTGGCACTCCCTAACTTATAGTCAGCAAATTGTAGATGCCATTGGAGCTTTGTGTGTCACGATCGCGCCCAATCAATTATTCGTAGATCAGTACAAGTAAAGAGAAAAAACCTATGCTTCAGCAATAGCAAGCTTGTCCCCAAAGAACGGAGAGAAATTGGTCAAAAGCTTCAATAAACCTGATGACTGTACCGATGATTATCACCCATCATGCACATGCAGTACAGTCGAGGTTACGGTAGCTCAATGTCTGCCCAAATTGCGGCATGGTCGGATGCGGCATGAATGGGTTTCGTCATTTCTGCGTAATGGGGGAACAGAGTACCGTTCTTGCCACCCCATACCCCCTTGCGAAACACACCACCCCCAGTCACGCGATCGAACAGGGCGGGAGACAGAAGTAAATAGTCAATTTTCTGCGATGCCGTCCCATTGCCATAGGTTCCGGGTCGTCCATCGCTGACGAACAATGGGTGCATACTAATATCTCGCAGATCTGAGCCATTCGCTAACAGTGGCTCTAGCGGTTTGCTGGTGGGGATATCGTTTAAATCGCCCGCGATCGCGATCAACTCAATCCCCTCACGGCGGCGTTGCTCGTAGATCTCCCGGACTCGTTGCGCCTGCGATCGGCGCTTAGCATTCGACGACGTTTGCGAACCAAATCCCTTACTTTTAAAGTGGTTGACCATCACAAGTAACCTGGTCTGACCAACCCGAATCGTATACTCCGGACAGTCGCGGCTAAAGATGGGAAATGCTCCCTGCATGTCATTGATATGGCTGACCATTAACTCAATTGAATAGCCAGATTTGGTCAGGATGCCAACATCAATCCCCCGTTCGTCATTACCATCAATTAGCATGGTTTCCTGGTAATCCGCCGCGATCGGCTTCAGGAGTTGCTGATTAAAGTGATTTAAGGCAATCCGATCCTCAGCTTCCACGACTGCCAGAATATCGGCATTCACATCTTGAATCACCCGAGCAGTCATCTTCATGGCGATCTCATTCACCGATTGAGTCTTCAGATCTACCCACCCAATCCAATCGCCGCGACCTGTCGCCACAATCTCTGGATCACCAGTGCGGGGACGTTTGAGAAATTCCCCCCGATTCTGTCGCAACACGGCATATTGAGACGTATCACTCTTGAGCAAACCCAGGCGATCAAGGGATGACAGCATCTCAGACTTGATCGCCGCCGTGTACTCAGGCTCTAGCAACAAGTTGTTCAGACGACTATATTCAGTCAAAATTGGCTTGCCTGCTTCCCAATCTTCAAGATTCATCGCTCGGACACGGCAAAACAAATTTTCAACGTTGAATGCAGCGATACGCATACCGGACAGCTCCAACTTGAGATGATGACAGTGCGAACGGTTAGGCGGTTGCAAAGCAAGGTAGGTGGCAACAAGCCTACCCCTGTAATCAATTAAACCCTGCTGGATCGATTTCTCCCAGCGCACAACCCGATGGCACTGTTTGACCGGCTGCTAGCAGCGTTGCGATCGCGGTATCAGGCTGAATATTACCTTTGAGGTTAATCTGAAGCTCGACCACCATATTCTGCTGGTCTTCATCAATATCTTTTTTACACTGCACTTGCACCTTGCTACCTGCACCTGACTTAAAGGCAGTATCAAACTGATCTCGAATTGCCGTTGAGGATAGGAAGTTACCAATATTGCTAGCGAACAGATCCCGCACAGAAGAGTTGTTGATTTGATCTAACAGCGCGATCGACTCTTGGTAATACTCTTCCGGTGAGTCGCTATAGCAAGTTCCATGTTTATACCATTCATGCAGATGGAGGTTTGAAGCCAATCCGGGCATCTTTACAGCGAGTGCCGTGAGGGTTTCATCCGATAGGGTAATTGGTGGTAATTCTGACCAGCGATCGGCTTTATCTAAACGCTCTATTTCACGACTGACGTTGCAATAAACATTTTTACGGGGCTGCGGCCATAACCCATGTAAAACTAGATTGGTCGCATCGAATCTCTCTGGTGTTTGGCTGCGGCATTCGGGCTTATTGGGTTTGGTTTCGCAAAACGAGGGTTGCCAACTTAAGGCAAGTAAATAATCCTGATTGTCTGGTAGTTGAGGTTGATCACTCTGAGCCGCACCTAAAAGCCGTCCACATTGTACTGATACCCAGCGATTCGGCGGATTAGCCCCCTCAATGGTGACTAAGTAATGGGAAGCATTCTCCCGATTTTTGCCAATTACTGGGTAGATCTTTTGCGGATCTAAGCGAATATTACCGGGGTTTGTTCCCTGCCGAATGGAGTTTAATGCAACACAAGCCTCTTGAGGGACAAAGCGATCGTCAAGGGTAATTAAGGCATAAGCCGTTTTAGCCCATAGGGTAAAAAAGAAACATAGGGAGATGGCAAACAACAAACAATTTTTCAGCATTAGCATCATGATTGTCTTCAGGTTCAAATCGTTATCTAAACATGCCAAGATTTCTGAGTGATGCAGTATTCCCTCAGTCATTGCAAAGCGCTTAACCAATCGATTGCTCTAAGTATTAAAGTTGATGATTTTGGTAGTACCCTGTGATCTGATGTATCGTTTTCTGCTCTTGCCTAACCCTTTTTCAGAACTAGGGGAGCAAACCGCTCTTGCTGCGGAACAGCCCTAATCTAGACAACGAATTAGCACAGGGTCATCACCCATAAGGGTACTTTTTTGGTGAGGCAAAAATATCAAATGCTCCTATGAGCTAGAGTCAGATTAGGCTGCTCCTATAGGCTTTAGTCATAGGCATCACTCAAAGATTGTGGAAGAAATTGATAATTCCTTCTTCAGCCTTAATCGCTGGTAAAAACAACTGATATTCCCATCCTTCACCCGCCGGACGATCCTTCTTAGCAATGTAATCTTGTCGAGGCTTGCTCTTACCTTCTGCCCCGGCATAGTATTCTACAGCTTGAAAAATAGTCACTCTAGCAACGGCGTAACTGAATAGGTACAGACACAACACACCAAGCAGTATCGGGTATAACTTTCTCAGCTTTAGCATAGCGATCGCGACGAAAGGTGTAACATCTGAACTTATTCTTCAACGATAATTTCCGCATTGTTATCGTCACAAGGTTTATAAACACTAATGGTATGGTAATCAAGCTGCCACGCTAACTTTTCAGGTATCGGTTTTAATTCGGTTTTTCCGGCTAAATTAGTAGAGCGATCGCGTCTGTATCGCTGGGTTGCCACGATCCAGCCGGGCACCCCTTTTGCCAACGGGGAAGGTAATTCCTGTAAAACAGTCGAGCTCACTTTAACCTGCCAGGGATAAGGAGATTGCCCCCATAAACTTGAAATAACGTGCCCTTGTTCAGGCAATACTTCCAAGCGTAATTGTAGTGGTACGGCGCTATGATTCCGAACGATTAAATCTTTATAGCCATAGGCGATCGCAGCATCCTGCCCCAGTTGGTAAAAACGATTCACGCCATAGGCATCAATACTATGACAATGCCGCTCCAAAATTTGACAGCCGGAGGTCAAAAATAAATGAAACAAGTTAGTAGCAATTAAGCACAACCCTCCTCCTACCCCAGTTTGTACCTGCCCCCGCACAAATACAGGACCTTCCTTAAACCCATTCCGAACCGTTGGATCACCCACACGATGACAGAAGCTGAAGATTTGTCCAGAGTCAAGCTGCAATTGATGAATTTTGCTCGTAGCGAGTTGGAGGTTAGCAATGCGATTGTTCCGAATTTCTGGACTGCCCCGTTCTGGGATTGCAGTAATAGATTCACCCCATAAATAAGGGTAAAGATGGGAATGATGGGAAGTCTGTTGCCGAGCATAAAACAAAGGATAACCCCGGAGTAGGTTCTTAGCATACTTGTACCCAATCCGCAGCGATCGCTTTGATTCTTTCAGCATGAATACCCTTTCTCAAGGAGCTAAACAGAGTGTTGATAAAGAAATCTAGCCTGCCAGGAGTCGATCGGGATAATCGACTATCCTGACTAGTCAATCATGGACTTTACCTTGATCAACTCTTCTCTCGATCGGCACTGCCCTGCACACTAATCCCTTTAAGGATCAAATTTTCCATCATTGCCTCTCCTACTTTGGAAATTTCCTGGTCTTTTCGCTGCAATAACTCATAAAATGATTTACTTCGTTGAACTTGATCTAGTTCAGACTCAATAGCACCTAAATTAATAATCAGATCGGTTTTCCAATCACTTAACACAATCAAGGCATCTGCCGCAGAAATACATCGTTCATAGGGTTTCAAAATCGATGAAACAATCGTTAGCAGTGTGAGAAACAATCCCAGCAACCCTAAAATTGCTTTTGAATTAATAAAATCATTGCTAACCACGTAGGTTAAAAAAGCAGAATAGGTAGGAATTAAGAAAGAAAAGAAATAGTTTGAGTTTCTAAAAAACTTGTGATTCTTCTTGGCAATTTCCAGGTGATAATTATACCGCCCAAAGATTTCGATCAACAGTTGACTGAGATATTGATCAGAAAGGTTAGCTGTTGTATCAACTATTAACTCCTTGAAGTTCCTATCATAATTTTTGGTCATACTCTGACTGCCAGAAAATTCTTACACCTTAATAACTCAGTAAAAATGCACTCCGTTTCTGATACCAAATTAAACGTTCATTGCGATAGCTTGGGTAGGGACAAACGGCGGTTCGCCCTGACAGAAATTTGATAGGCAGCAGTCACCGTTTAAGTCGGTATAAGATCCAAAAATGAGGAAATCAGAACAATAGTCTTCTGCATAATAATTGTCATTAGAGAATTACGCAGAAAGCTTAAATAAATCTTTAGATATAAAATTTAAACCTGACTGTAACGCCGATCCCACAGCCAGCCTGAGATCTAAACTGTTTCCGGGTCACGAGGGCTGCCTAGCGATCGAGGCGAATTCCCCGCATAGAGTAATCTAACAATTGCATGGGATGGAGGACGGGTACAGATTTTCCTTGGAGTTGCAAGTGTTTCGTAATTTGCACAAAACAGCCAATATTGGCAGAGGCAATCACACTAGCCCCTGTATTCGTCAGGTTTTGCACTTTTTGCCGTCCCAGTTCTGCTGCCACATCCGGTTGCAGAATGTTGTAGACTCCGGCACTGCCACAACATAACGCGGCATCTACAGGTTCCCGCAGTTGCACACCCGGAATTTGTTTCAGTAATTGACGCGGTTGCACACTAATTTTCTGCCCATGCAACATGTGGCAAGCATCCTGATACACAATGCTCAAAGGTTGTTCCTGGAGAGGAGACAGTTTGCTAGTTAGACCGACATCTGCTAAAAATTCCTGCACATCTCGCACCTGAGCCGCAAACGCTTGAGCCGACTCACGATAGTTAGGGTCGTCGTGCAAAATCGAGCCATATTCTTTCAGGGTATGCCCGCAACCCGAGGCATTGATCAATACAAAATCGATGTTTTGATCAGCAAAGCTAGCGATCGTCTGTCGCGCTAATACCTGCGATTGCGGCTCCTGCCCCTGATGATGCGTTAAGGCTCCACAACACCCCTGCGACTTGGGAATCACGACCTCACAGCCATTTGCCGTTAAAACTCGTACCGTAGCCTCGTTGACCTCCGGATTAAATAGACGCTGCACACAGCCCAGGAGTAATCCCACGCGATACCGCCTTGTCCCAACGGCTGGAATCACTTCAGGTAAAGTGTCTTGAAAGGCTTGGGGCGGAATCGGTGGCAGCATCGATTCCATGGCCGCGAGTTGCGGCGAGAGTTGGGGCAAAATCCCTAACGATCGCACCAACTTTTGTAACCCTGATCGTTGATATAGCCCTAAGGGACGCAGTAATAAGCGCAGGCGATCGGGATACGGAAAGGTAGAAAAAATCAACCGTCGCAACAGTTTCTCAGGCAGCGATCGGGCATGATTGCGTTCGACTTGCTGCCGGGTCGCTTCGATCAACTTGTCATACTGCACTCCCGACGGACAGGTCGTGACACAGGCGAGACAGCCTAAACAGGAATCAAAGTGCTGCACCGTTGCCGCAGATAGCGGAATCTCACCTTCATTCACCCCATCCATCAAATAAATCCGCCCTCTGGGTGAATCGGTTTCCTTACCAATCACCCGATAGCTGGGACAGGTCGATAAACAAAAACCACAATGAACACAGGTGTCAATTAGTTTGGGATCGGGAGGATGGTGAGCGTCAAAAGATACCGTTTCGTTCAACGCTTGATTCGGATCGATCGCAGTGAAAGAACCGACAGTAGCAGTGATTTCGGGCTGGTCAAACTGAGTCGTCATGACTTAAATTCCCCCCACAAATCGGTGGGGACTGAGCAACGTATGCGGGTCAAATTGCTGCTTAATTCGCTGCATCATCTCCAGGGCGTTTCCGGCATATCCCCACACCTCCACCTGCTGTTTAACGGCAGTCGGAGCTTGCAGGATCGAGAGAAAGCCACTTTTGATTTGGCAGAGGGTACGAATCTTTAACAATGTATTCGTTGGCAAAGCCGGATCAGCAATCACTAAACGTCCCAGACCACTGGCGGCATGAATCTGAACTGACCAGGTAGACATTCCTAACCCAGGTAGTTGCTTCAAGCACATCACCGCGTCAGAGGCACGTACTCCTATTTTGCAAGTAATTGCCTGCTCGCGGCTGGCGATCGTCATTTGTTCTCGCAATTGTCGCCATAGATCCTGTTCGCTTGTTTCTACGGCGGTAGCATGGTGCAAGTTCAATGTCTGACCAACCTCAATCACCCGTTCCACCTGTTGCAGCACACTCGATCGCAACCCCTGGAACCTGACCAATAGACCGATTTCCCCTGCAATCTGTAACTCCTGAACCACCCTTCCCGCGATCAGATCACAACTAATCGGGGTCAATGCAGAACTGAGCAAGGTTTGGGTAGCTTGGGCGATCGCATCCGCCGTTCCACTCAACACCACCGTTTGTGAGGCTTCAGGTAAGGGATAAACCCGAAAGGTTACCTGGCTAATCACCCCCAACGTGCCATAGGAACCTGTGAATAATTTCATCAGGTCATAGCCAGCCACATTCTTCACCACCCGTCCGCCCGCCTTTGCCAGTTGACCATCTGCCCGTACCCAGGAGATACCCAGCAACATATCTCTCACACTGGCATAACGGTGCCGCAGGGAGCCGGTGTCTGCCGTGGCGACAATGCCGCCGATCGTCGCCTGGTCAGGAAACGCCGGATCGATCGCCAAAAACTGACCCGCCTGTGCCAACAGGGCTTGCAAGTCAGCAAACTTCATCCCTGCCTCTACGGTCACGGTCAGATCGCCCACCGCATGATCAATCACGCGATTCATGCGATCGGTGCTAATCGCAATCATGGGTGATTCACCAGGCTGTGATGCTCCCACTAAGCCACCCCAGTCCAATTTACTCCCCGCTCCACAGGGCAAAATCCGCCACTGGTGTTGATGTGCTGTGGTGACGATCGCCGCCAGTTCTGCCTGCGTGGTTGGCAATACCAGACCAGCGATCGCTTGATCAGGGGTCAAGGCACGGGCGATCGCGGCTTTCCAGGTTGCCGTCAGTTGGTCAGCAGGGCAAACATTGGCAGTTCCAAGCACTTGCTCACAGGTAGCAATCATTGCCTCACTTGAGGTAGAACGGACTCCCATACAGTGGGGCTTCACTCCTTCGCGATAGGGCTATTGGCTACTGTAGCAGCAGGATGCCCCCGATGACGCATCACCTCAATGCTCCCTCTGACCCAGAATGCCAGAAGAGCCCGTCAATATATTCTCTGGATGTATAATTTTTGGCTACGGTTTGCTGACAATCAAACTGAGTTAGCAAGCAGTCTGATCGCTATCATCATAGATGGTGCTACAACTCACGTCAGGCGATCGCTCCCTTATGGCAAGCCACCGTTCCCAACTCCGAATTCTACTGATGCAAATTCGGGATGATGAAGTCACCCGGTTAGAAGAGTTTGATGAATTTGTTCGTTATAGCGATCTAGAACCAGAACAATTTACGGTTCTAAATGTGTTCAAAACTCCCAACTTCGCTCCTGACTGGATTCATGGGTATGATGCGCTATTTGTCGGCGGCTCCAGTGATGCCTCAGTGATTCAGCCAGAGATCTATTTATTTGTGGAATCGGCTAAACAACTCCTGGCTTATTGTTTACAGAAAAGTATCCCAGTTTTCGCGTCCTGTTTTGGGTTTCAAGCGGCCGTAGAAGCCTTAGGTGGCAAAGTGATTTTAGACAAAGACAATATGGAGATGGGCACCTATCCACTCTGGTTAACCGAGGCTGCCGCTACAGATCAGTTATTTCATGATGTCCCCAATGGGTTTTGGGCAGTCTCCGGTCACAAAGAACGTGCCGTTTCTTTACCGGAAGGAGCGATTTTACTCGCCTATTCCGATCGCTGTCCCTACCATGCCTTCAAAATGGCAGACCGACCATTTTACAGTTTTCAGTTTCATCCCGAACTTGATGCAAAAGATCTTTCCGCCCGGATCACCCGCTATCACGATCGCTATTTAGACAATCGCGATGTTTTAGATGGCATCCTCAACAGCTTGCAAGACACCCCCATTGCCAATCAACTGATCGCCAAGTTCGTCGATCGCATCTTGTTAGCATAAGTTAGGACGCTCATTCTTTGATGAAGAAATAATTAATTATTTGTGACCTAAATAGAACATATTAAGCAAGTAACCAGCTAAAAATCGCAGATCTCTATACTTAATTCTCTCCTAACCGAGATAATTACGGATATGGGGGATGGCTATGGCAAGCCCTAAAATTGCTGCGCTCATACCTGGATCAGGCATTCTTGCTGAAGAAATATATACATTACCCGGTAGTCAATCAACAATTTCTGACTTTCAAGCACTCCATAATCACACTTGGAACGTTGTGAGTTAGCTACACAGCGCGATCGTGAACCTACTGCTATCTCCTTAAAGCTTCCTTATATCTTTAGTTCAAGCTTCTCAGTACCCACTGATAGCCATCTCAGATCAAGTTAGCCATACTCATTATCAAGACATCGCTGAGGGGCGTATTCCGCTCTAGGCTTTGGGTAAACCAACGTCGTATGTAGCAGCTTAATTGAGCTCAACAATGAGACGGTTCCTGTAAAAACAGCTTGCAGTAATTGTGTCAACATTGCTGAGGCTTTTGTTCGTGACCGATACAGAACGGATGATAAGCAAAAGACTGTCAAGTCAAGCTTTTCACTAAATCAATGCTTTCGTCAATTAGGCGCAGCCCAAGGGGATGTAGGCTACCTTTCTCTTCCCTTCGGCTTGCCATGTCACTATTCACCTCTCTGGAACCTTTATGCCTACTGATCTTGCCGGAAATTCTTTAGTTACAGCTAGAAATGTCACTCTGAGTAGCAGTATTCAAACCTTTACCGATTATGTTGGGTCATTAGACACTAATGACTACTATCGCTTCAGTCTAAGTGGTCGCAGCAGTTTTAACCTCACCTTGAGTGGGCTATCCGCAGATGCTGATGTTGCTCTATTAAATGGCACAGGCGCAGTTATTGCCAGTTCAGTTAATGGAGGAACAACTGTAGACTCGATCGCCCGGACATTGGATGCTGGCACGTATTACATTCGCGTCTACCCTTACAGTGGTAGCACAAACTATAACTTGGGGGTTTCTGCCGCTCCCGTTCTCCCCCCTGATTATGCTGGCAATGCCCTGAGTAGTGCCCGTTCTATTAGCGTTGGTTCAACCACATCAACCTATAGCGACTGGGTGGGGACAGGCGATACCAATGACTATTATCGCTTCAGCCTCAGTGGTCGGAGTAACTTCAATCTGCTGTTGAATGGGTTATCCGCAGATGCCGATGTTCAGTTGTTGAACAGTGTCGGTACGCTGATTGCCAGTTCAGTCAATGGGGGAACAAGCGCCGACTCGATCGCCCGGACATTAGATGCTGGCACGTATTACATTCGCGTCTATCAATTCAGTGGCAACACTAACTACAACCTGGGGCTTTCTGCTACCGCCGTAGTCAGTCCCATTACTGATTGGTATAGCCAGAATCTGCGCGATGCTCAGCTAGTCAGTTTAACTCGCAGTCTGGCGGCTGATGGCAACTTGAGCCGTAATGATATGTTAGCGATTTTCAGCAACATCCAAGATGGCTCAATCATTGACAGCAACGAAGTCTTAGATTTACGCACGATCGTTAGCAATAGCAGCCGCTTTACCATGCTTGATCCGGTACGCTGGTTATCCGATCAGGTTGCCAATGGTGCATCAACGAACATGAGTGCCAGCCAATTTGATTCAACCCTTGTTGGTCGCTGGTTCCGGGGCACCTATACCCCGACCGCTCAGTTTGCTAGACGGGAGGACAATGGAAGTACAACGATATTTAACCTGAACTTTGTCTCAGTCCAAGGCAGTTTATATGGTAGCTCTGGACGCGCTCAAATCGGCGACATTGATCAAGGGCAATTAGGTGATTGCACCTTCCTGGCAGCCTTAGGGGCAACCTTTGGACGACAATCCAACGATGCTGGCAACGCCATTAGTAACGTGATCAACAATATGATCACCAACAACGGTGATGGCACATATACCATTCGCTTCTTCTCTAGCGGGGGTGCCCAGTACCAAACGGTGGATCAACGTCTAGCCTATTACAATGGGACTCAATTATTAGGAGCTCGAACCAATGGCAACGTATTATGGGCAGCATTAGCAGAGCGTGCCTATGCTCAATGGCAAGAGTGGCGTAGTGGACGACCTGGTTACAATGAGATTGGCAATGGTGACTATATTATCAATCTATTGCCGATCGTGACGGGTCGTACTGCTAACTATACCAGTACCACACAACTCTCCTTCAGCCAACTCCAGACAGCGTTCAACAACAACCAGGCAGTTGCCGCCAGTAGCCTAACTGTCAATACTCAAGATATTGTTCGTAGCCATGCTTATTCTGTCACTAATGTATATGTGAATAGCAGTGGGCAGCAGCGAGTCGTGGTGCGAAATCCTTGGGGAGTTGATGGTCGTGCTGCGAATGGGGATGCCTATGATGGCTTCATTGATCTATCGTTCGAGAGTTTCCGTAGTCAGTTTAGTGGGATAGCGATCGCGTAACTATCCATCGTTAGCTATCGTTAGCTGTGGTTTGTCGGAGGGCAACAGCATCCTCCACAAACTACAGCGATCCATTACTGTCATTTGTGATCTGTTTATGTCTGCTTCTATGCTGCCCATTGTGCCTCTGACAGTATTAATTTCACTACTTCCAGCACATTGCTTTTCTCACAGGTTCACTCTTTTACATTCCCAAGCTATGTCACCACAATTAACCAATCAAAGTCAACCCCCAAAAAATTTACCTTTAACCTTAACGGTCAGCGTCCTAGAAGCCTATGAAGGCAGAACTCCACCACCCGGATCAAGAGGTCACTATCCTGTTGGGAATGCGGTGGTGCGGTTACGGATGGAGAATTTGAGTCAGCAGCCTGTAGCGTTGACGATCGCCAGTGTCAAAATCACCTCCTTATCTGGTCAGCCGGTCTTGATGGAAAAAGCGGTTGGGCAGGTAGAACTGGGTGGTTTGCAAATTCAAGAATCTGGATTGCGGCTAACAAACGAACAGGGGTTTAGTCATCATCAAACCATTCAGGCGATCGTCACCTACAGCTATCAGGGCAAAACCTTTACAGTGACATCTCCTGGCTTTGATGTCTCCGTATTTCACTAGCTATGAAGATTCTGACAGGTCAGGGACTTGGTAGCGGAGAGGCAGTTGCACAATAAATGTTGTTTGTCCGGCACTACTTCTGACCTCGATCTTGCCACCTAAATATTCAACTAATTTCTTGACTAAAGCCAATCCTAACCCTGTACCACCTCGTTTCCAGCGATCGGTACGCGGGACTCGATAAAACTTTTCAAAGATGCGAGGCAAATCGGCTGGGGGAATTTCTGCACCAGAGTTTTGCACGACTAATTCCACATAGGTTGGCGACCAATCTGCCATGACTTTAATCTCCCCAGTGGGCGGTGTATATTTACAGGCATTATTCACCAATTCCACCATGATTCGCTCTAAGCTGGGTTGGTCGGAAACCACACTAGGCAAGTGTTTAGGTAGTTGAACCTGCAAGGTTTGTTGCTGTGCCTCTGCTCGCTCATAAAACGGTTCGACTAACACTGGTAGCCAATCTTGCAAATCGATCGTTTCTGGACTGTAAATACGTGCCCCTGCCTCTAAGCGTTGTAGATCAAGTAGATCATTAATTAACTCCATCTCACGGGCACATTCACTTTGGAGAATTTTCAGGTAGCGCTCTCGCTCCAAATCCGATTTAGCGATTTTCAGCATAGCGATCGCCATCTTAATGTTCGCCATCGGTGCTCGCAATTCATGGGATACGGTACTGAGAAAATCATCCTTCAGTTGAATCAATCGCTGGTGTTCCTGCACTTGATTTGCCAGATTCACCTCAACTTGTTTACGCAACGTGATGTCTTCTAGCAGCAACAGTAATCCATCTAAGCGATCGGGTTCAGACCGTTCGGGGACAACTGTAACCTGATAGGTTAATGGCTCTAACTTCAGTTCAAACCAGCGATCGTCACGCTGAAATTCTCTGGGTAACACAGGTTGGTGTTGCATCAGTTGCTGAAGATCCGCTTGCCACTGTGCAGTCGTCATCCAGTTTGGCACCAAGCTAGAGGTTAGCGGATCTCCCGGTTGCACAGATAACCACTGGCAGGCATGAGGATTACAGAACCAAATCGTGCCATCCAGATCAGCCGCAATTAGCCCAATCGATAAACTACGAGCGATCGCAGCCTGGGTTGATTGCGATTTGCCAAACTGTTCTGCCAGAGTGGCAAGCTGAGTCACACTAGAGGCGGCATTCCCTAGCCCCTGAATTGCCCCAACTGGAGATATCGCTAGTGCAGAGGCAGGCTGAACTAAATCCGGCTGGTACTTGCGCCAAAGGGACTGCACCTGTTGTTGCAACACGGTATTCATCCGCAGGCGATCATTGAGCAGTACCGCTATAGTCGTTGCTGTAATTACCGTCAGGGGTAGTGCGATCGGCACCCAGTAATTCAGGTGAAACAGGACTATACTGCCCCCTACCCAACCCAGACACAACCCTGCCCACACCAGAATTTGTGTCCCTTCACGCCGTTGACTCAGTACCCAACTTAAAGCGGGACTTCCAAGAAATAACATCAGCCATGTCCAAACGGGTTTCGTGACCTGGAGAGCATTCTGTTGCAGCACATTATGAATGATCGCCGCATGTAGATAGACTCCACTCGCGGGTGGCGTATGGTCAAACGGAGTAATCAGAGAATCCACATCCGCCGCCGTCATGCCAATGAGAACAATTTTGTGGTTGAAGGCATCGGCAGGAACTTGTCCCCGTAACACATCAATAAAGGAATACTGCGGAATCCGAGCCACCCGACCGGGCCAGTTAATCCAGAACGGTTGATCAAGCTGAGATATTTTCACCGGAGCCTGAACCAACTTATAGGCTTGAATTGCCGCCAGTCCCAATACAGGCTTGTCGCGAATGGTCAGCGGCACTTGGCGAGTCACACCATCCCGACTGGCCTGGTGCAAAATATGTCCGGTCGCGATCGCGGCATCCTGAAGTTCGGGGACAGGCAACAATAAGGGTCCAGTGCGATCTTGAGCCTGAGCCAGAACCACCCGACCCGATTGAAGCATTGCCTGCGCCAGAGCCGGATCTTCACGACTATGCTCTGAAAAGAGCAAATCAAACACAATGATGCTAGGATTACCTTGATAGAGAGTATTCAGGAGTTCAACATAACGTTGGCGTGACCAGGGGAAGCGTCCTAATTGCTGAATACTATGCTCGTCGATCGTCACCATCACCAGGCGATCGTCCCAGGCGGTTTCGCCCCGGATAGTAAATAACAGGTTATAGGCAGCATCCTCCAGCGGCTGTATGGCTCCGAGTCTCAGCAACCCAGCAAACACCAGAGTCACCAGCCCACCTGGCAGCAGCCGCCAATAATGCTTACCGAAAGACCAGGTCATACACCTGTTGCTTGCCAAGTGGCGTAATCACAGTTACTTGAAAGCTGAGAGCCGGAGTAGTGCCAACAGGGAGCAGATCTGCCGTAAACCGACCCGAGCGATCAGTATCACGGGGAGTGCCATCGACAATCACGCTATTGACGGGATCCGTTTGCCCCACCAAGCGCACCTTCCGAACTCCTCGTTCAACGACTCTTTCAAATTCATACTTTAAGCCAGTATCGTCTTTCAATGGAACGGGTGTCGAGGGGGATTCCCCCGGAATCGTAAAGTTTTGGAAACCTTTGGCTACGGGAATTTCTTTGCCTTGGGCATTGCTATTCACCCGCCCATCTAACACGGCTAAACCCGTTTTGCCATTGGGTTGGATTGCTAACCCAAATTCGGTTCCCCTGACCCCACTAAAGCCAGCGGGAGTTTGAATTTTTAGCTCTGAACCGCGATGGGTAAACGGACGCACTCTCAGCCGAGCCTGCCCTTTGGTCACACTTAAATGCGTAACTCGTCCATTATCAGGGGCAATCTCTAGCCTCTGGATGCGGAGGGATGTGTTCTCAGAAACATTGACAAACCCCACATTGGTATCGACACCTAGCATCGCCGTAGAGTTGCTGCCTGTCTCAATCCCATCACCAATGCCTGCCAGACGCGCTCCAACCTTGGCGGGCTGGAGGTTGCCGTTTTCCAACATCATCACGCTACCCGTCGCCTGCCGCACATCAAGCCAGCGTTGTACCCGAACCTGAAGGGCGGGTTGGGCAAAGCTTTTCATCACTCCAACCCCTAGTAGCGCCGCGATCGCAGTTCCAACCCAAATGGTGTATTTCATTGTGATTCACTAACGAGCGATGGATAAACTGTACTTAACCATCACATTAGGCACTGAAGTCCACCATAAATGTAAAGATTCTGTCCATATTGAGGTGGAATCAGGCAGCGAACCTGCGATCGCGGCGGTTGGATCACCTAACTATCGCTGGATCTCAAACTATCGATCGCGACAATCACCACCGTAATATTGTCACGACCGCCTCGATCCTTGGCAGCATTGATCAGCGCTGTGGCTGCCATCTCACAGGCACGAATTGATTTCAGGTGGGACGCAATGATTTGATCCGAAAGTTCTTCGGTTAACCCGTCGCTACATAGCAACAAGCGATCGCCCGGTTGCACCTGAAGGGGCTGCACCTCAATCTGGCGTAGATCCTGGCGACCCAAACACTGAGCTAACACATGCCGGAGAGGGTGGCTTCTGGCTTGATCGGGGCTAATCTCACCCATCTTCATTGCCCAGGCAACCCAGGTATGGTCTTCGGTAATTTGCTCCAGTTTAGCTCCCCGCAGGCGATACAGCCGAGAGTCTCCGACATGGGCACACCAGGGTTGCTGCTCCTCCCGGAAGATCACCACCACGATCGTCGTTCCCATATCCGATCGTTCCAGGTGTTGCCGTTGGTCGCGGAGAATTTCCTGGTTTGCCTCGACTAACGCTTCTTCTAGAAGTTTCTGGGAGGGTATATCAGATAACCAATGCTCGTTTAGATAGGTTTGAATCGTTTGGGTCGCAATCCGACTGGCTTCCTGTCCTCCGGCGTGCCCACCCATGCCATCCGCAACAATGAAGAAGCGCCCATCAGGATCAATATGATAAGCATCCTGATTGACACTGCGGAGGAGTCCAACATCGGTAAGCCCCGTAAACAGACGTTTCATAAAATAAGCAGCGTGTGCCTCAGCACCAGGTGATCACAGTTACATACGTTCCGCTCGATCGAGCCGAATCCATAAGCGAACGAGGCTAATTCCTATGGCAATTGCCACGACAGCAGCAACCAGCGCTAACCAGCCATAACCGTTCACTAATAGAATCGTAGCCGACAAAGTAAAAGTGCAGACCAGTAATGTGTAGTTCATCCCCTGATTCACCCCACTTAACCGGCGCAAAGCCCGATCGGTTTCCGTGGAACGAACCCTGACCCGAATATCGCCCCGCTCCAATTTTTCCAGGGTATCTTCAATCCGGCGAGGTAAGCCAAAGGCAGTGCTACTCACCTCACCCACCTGACGGCTGATCTCACCTAGCACACTGCCTACTTCTGAGGACGGATTGCCATTACTCATAATCTGCATTGCAAATGGTTTTGCTACCTCCATAAAATTAAACTCTGGATCCAGCCCTTTGCCTACACCCTCCAGAGTGGAAAATGCCCGCATCACAAAGGTAAAGGTAGCCGGAAAGCGAAAGGGCTGTCCATAGGCAATTTCATACAGGTCGTCACTAATAGCACTAACCGACTGGGCTTCAAACGGTTTATCCATGAAGTTATCCAGCATGAACTGCACCGATCGCCGCACTGGCCCCATATCATCCGTCGGTTCTAACGCTCCCAACTCAATCAGAGAGGCAATCACTTTATCGGCATCTTTCTGAGCAATGCCAAAGAAAGTTCCTAATAGCCGTTCTCGGGTAATCGCCTGCACCTGCCCCATCATGCCGAAGTCATAGAAAATCAGTGATCCCTCACCCTCCGGACTGACGGCAATGTTGCCGGGATGGGGATCGGCATGGAAAAACCCATCATTCAATAGCTGATGCAGATAGGCTCTGGCACCCAATTGAGCCAGCCGCCGACGATCGAGCCCTGCCGCTTCCAGGGCTTCATAATGGCTGATTTTGATGCCAGGTAGATATTCCAGCGTCAACACCCGTGGGGAGGTATAGCGCCAATAGACGCGCGGCACCTGTACCCAATCCTCACCCCGGAAATTGCGGCGGAAGGTATCGGCATTACGCCCCTCCCGCAGATAATCGATCTCCTGATGCAAAATGCGGCAGCATTCTTCATAGATGCCCATCCAGTCTCGTCCCCGCCCCCAATCGGGATGGTTCTGGAAGTAACGCGCAATGCCCTTGAGAATTGCCAGGTCAATTTTAAATAGCTTTTGTAAACCGGGGCGCTGCACCTTGACGACCACTTCTTCCCCGGAATGTAATTGGGCACGATGCACCTGCCCTAAACTGGCAGCGGCGATCGGAATCGGGTCAAAGCTGGAATACAACACCTGAATCGGTTTGCTCAGATCCTGCTCAACGATCGCCTTCACCTGTTCGTAGCTAAAGGCGGGGACTTTATCTTGCAGTTTTGACAGTTCTTCGACGTACTCCGCCGGAAACAGATCCGCCCGCGTCGAGAACAATTGCCCCACTTTAATGAAGGTGGGCCCAAGTTCCAGCAATGTCTCCCGAATCCAGATAGCGAGAGCCTTACGCCGCTTTTGTTTCGCGGTCTCGGTCATGCCGCCCCGATAACTCCAGGGCTTGTTATATAACCAGTACGCCAACATAAGGGCAATCACAAATCCCCAAATGTCCACATAGCGACGGGGACGGGAATAATTTTCGCGACTCCAGCGATAGGAATTATCCCCATAGGACTTATTCCGCGATCGCAGATCAGATGGGCTAGAAGCACTGGGTTCTTCCCACGCTTCCCTGTCTGGATGGTCTCTTTGTACGTCAATCCCAGTCATTGCATCACCAGTCATTGCGCCAAAAACATGCCCAGAACGCAGATTAAAGTCAGGCTCCGCAGATGGCTGGGAGGTAACAGAGTCATCATGAACAGCAGACACTCGAATGTTGGGCTGATTTACTTAATGTAACTGAATGCTATCAAAGGTTGACTAATGGACGCTAGCCACTGAGAGTTTAGCCAACCTGCTGATTGCGATAGTGCTTTAACTCGGCCCGTAACCGAGCAATTTCTGCCCGCAAATCATCAATCATCGCTTGCAAGTCCGCAGGCTGATGATCTAACGGCACGATCGCGGTGGTAGTTCGCGCTCGCATTGTCACTTCTTCTTCTCGATTTGCCCGTTCCAGCACCTGCACCGTAAACTGACGCAACCGTTCCCGCTGCTCGGCATCAAACTTTCCTAACTCACTTAAGGCATCTGTCAAAGCATGCTCTGTCTGTTCATAGAGCAACTCTGCCAGCGCCCGACCCACGAAAAAAGCATGTACGATCGGGTTACTCATAAACACCATTCCATTTGCTCCCCCCGCATTATAGCGAAGAGCAGATAGAGAGGGCATAGAACGGAAGAAGGAGATAGCAGGAAAAGCCGCAAACTCAGACAGTTGCCGATGCTGACTTAACCACGATCTAGTTCTTATGGGGGTGGGCTGGTAGAGGAAGCGGCACCAGAGACAGGAGCCGGAGCCGATGGAGCAACCGGAGCCGGATCCACCATTGGGGCTGGCGGCGGCGGATCAACGGGTGCGGCAGGAGCTACCGGAGCAACGCTTGGAGCATCCAGGCTAGGGGCTGGATTGCTGGGAGTGGTAGCCGTTGGTGGTGGTGCGGCGAATTCGCTGGGAAGCTCGGGGTTCGAGGGAGCCACCCCCTGAGGGCTACTTTCTGGGTTCGCTTGGGGATCAGGTGCAGCAGGTGGGGCTTGCCGATACGATTCCTGAGTCATGGGTGCAGGCTCGATCGCGGCGGGTTCTGGAATCCAGGTATCTCGCACCGGCACTTCCGGGAGTGAGGTGGGAACGGGCTCCGTCACTGGTTTAGCCGACAGGGGCCAATCCCCAACGGGTGGAAATGCTTGTTCGGTATGGAAAAACGTGGAACCTGGAGTTTTAGCTCCTGCCATTCGCAGCACTAAGCCCAGTCCTAATCCGGCGGAGGCGGTAATTGCCGAAATCGCAATTACTTGACTGAGAAAACGACGGTTGAGACGACCAGCATGGGGCGATCGAGCACCATTTAACGAACGCCCTGTCATCGCCGTGGCGGCAGGTTGATTTACAGATTTAGTCACAGGAGAAGATAACGGGTCAGGGGAAGGATAAACAGGGTGAGGGCGAGAGCCATTGGACATCGAACCAGGATCGCCTTGATAACCATTCACAGTAGGCGAGGGCGATTCCGGTGGGGAAGTCACAACTTTGGTTGCCGCATGACTATGATGGGTGGCATGGATCAATGGTAGTAGCACCTCGTGTCCCGTAAGGGAGCCTAACCAAGCCGCGATCGCCTGAGAGCGTGTCGCCGCGTCCAATGCCATGCCATTCAGGATGGCAGATTCCATGAGGGCACTAATGGTTGGTTGAATCTGGCGCGGCGGAACTAACGGCGAGTGCCTGCGGGTCGGAGCCGAGATCGGAACCTGAGCAGTTACCAAATAGTAGAGGGTGGCTGCCAGGGAATAGATATCCGTTGCCGCCGTCATCGCCGCCTGAGCGTAATATTGCTCGATCGCCGCGTACTCTCCCGCCGGTGGGGACACTATGCCATCGGGCACCCCTAAGACCATGGGATGAGCCAAGCCTAAATTGACCAGGACAACCACATCTGAGCCAGGGGGATGAATGATATTCCGGGGTGTGATGTTGCGATGAACTAACCCCTGTCGATGCAACGCAGTGAGAGCAGCCCCAACCTGCCGCACCACCCGGATGGCTAACTCCTCCGGTAATGCTCCCCGCACCTGGACAATTTCCGCTAAGGAATGTCCCGGCGTGTAATCCATCACGGCAAATGGCCAGTTATCCTCTTCAAAGAAGTCTTGAATTTTGACTAAGCCAGGGTGCTGACACTGGGCAAACCGCCGCACCTCCTCGGCAAATCGCTGATTGAGGTCAACCCGGTCGATCGGTAGGGTGATCTCCGGTTGTAGAGTTTTGATGATGGCAGGTTGGTTCAGTCGAGTCTGAATTACCTGCAACGTCATGCTTAAACCGCTCTGTCCTAAGATTTTCTCTACGACATACTTACCATGCTGTAATGAGGTACCGGCGGTTAGAGGCATGGAAATCCACCATGAAAATTCGCCTCCCCATGCTAACGCCTCCCTGTCTTTTGGGATAGAGGCATGGGCAGATCCAGGATCTCATCTAGATGGTCAGCAACCTGTACGGGCAGGTTTAGCCGAGCAATTTGCTCCCTATACCTTTGGCATAGAGTTGGCGGCAGAACCCACCCCTACTAGATCTCAAACTGATTTAACTCCCATTTCTAAGAGTTTTGGCGTTGGCGTTGCTTGACCCAGAAGCCACTCAGAGCCGCTAACATCACGCCCGCGATCGTCGTCGGTTCGGGCACCGCCGCCGCATTGGTTGGTGACGGTAGGGGTGCCGTAGGGGGATTTTCGACAACCACGGGTGGAGGCTCTATAATGACTGGCGGCTCGACGATCGGCGGCGTGATGACCACTGGCTCAGGCTCGGGGATGGGAGGAATCACCGGAGGTTCCGGGGGGGGTGAGGGCAGCGGATCAACAAATCCGACACCACCGGGCTGAAAGTTAGGGCGCTGGAGCAGGAAAAAGTGGGATTGGGGGCTATTATCCGTAATGGCGTAGATAAATGTCACCGTTTGTCCGGGTTGCACAATCCCCCCGGAATAATTGACAAAATCCCGCACATCAATCACTTCATTGGCAAGCGGCAACAGATCTGAAGTAAAGGGACGAATCGTGGTATACCCCTGGGCAAACGACAACCCATCGGCTTCAGGACTGGGAATATTTTGGTTTTCCCGCAGTTCATGATCGAAGAAAATCCAGGGAGTGCCCGTAAGATTGCGGACGATCGACTGCACCCGAATCCCGACATACCCTTGGCGATACAGTCTGTCGAATCCCTCAATCCGCATCAAGAGATTGACATCAGGCCCTGTCACATCCTGGTAGATCGTATAAAAATCGGTACTACGACTGCCTCCAGTAATTTGAAAGTTACCCGACACTTCTTCAAAGCTGACATCGCCCAGCCGTAATCTCGCGGCTTGAGCCTCAGTAGCTATGCCTAATCCGGCAACCAGCCCGATCGCGGCAAGAGTAGTACGAAACACGGGTAAACCAGGGGAACGAACGACATGATTGAGGAACATTTGCTTCTCCTGCACCTGACTTATCTGGTTATGCTGAACGCTAAAGTAGCCATAATCACCCTGCGACAAGAGAATAATTCAAGTCAAAAATCGCTGAGACTTGCCGCGATCGTACTGTATTCTCCGTAGCGACTTCGACAGAATTACGGAGGAATTAGTTCCCAGGAAAACATTTATTTAAATAAATCTCCGCCTGTTCACGGTTGGCGATCACTCCATCTAATGTAGCTGCCGTTAAGGTCTGTAGGATGTGCTTGAATTGGGGTCCTGGTTTATACCCCATTGCCTTCAGATCCCGACCATCTAAGGGAGCCTTAATCTGCGACCAATGGGTCAGGTAACGCCAGATCTGTTTCCGCAGCGATCGCGAACTGCGGATCGCCACCAATACCAGCAATTCCGGCTCATAGGGTTGGAGTAAGTCGCTCATTTGACTGGGACGCTCGCAGTCCGGTAGTTTGGTCGCGATCGTGGTTTGAGCCGTTGCCAGATGGTGTAAGCGTTCAATGCTGTCCTGGGGCAATTGCAAATTCTCGGCAACCGTTCCCCGACACGCCTGAGGCAGATCCGCCAGAATCACTTCCAGTAACAATAACCATGCTTCCTTCGTCACAGATTGGGATTGTCTGGCACTCCCATGCAACCAGCGCTCTGCCAACCGTAACTGTCGCCATAGGGTGCGATCGGGCTGCAACGTGGGATGAATACACTGAAAGGCTCCCAAATCTGCCAGTAATTTCAAGGCAGGCAACCAGTACGAAGATTGCAAAATATATTTCAGTTCTGCCCGCAGCCGAGTTTGTAGCGCTGGAGCCCGAAACTTGCCATCGGTGCGATCGTGCAGTTGCTCATAAATGCCACTGGCGATCGCATGACGGATATAGCCCTCCGTTTGCGGATCAATTTGAAAGCCCAGACGAACGGCAAACCGGACTGCCCGATAAATTCGAGTGGGATCTTCAATAAAACTATTGGCATGGAGCACCCGGATCTGGCGAGCCTGTAAATCCAACACGCCCCCGAAAAAGTCCAGCATTTCCCCTGTGCGAGGTGCAGTCAGCCGAATCGCCAGAGCGTTGATGGTGAAATCGCGGCGGTAGAGATCCTGGCGAATTGAACTGGCTTCCACTTCCGGATTAGCGGCAGGATAGGGATAGAATTCGGTTCGGGCAGTAGCAATATCTACCCATAGTGACTTAAACACTGGATCGTTATGCCACAGCAGCGCTGCCGTCTGAAACTTGCCATGCACATCCAGCCGCGCCTGAGGATAGGTTTCCTGCAACGATCGCGCCAGTTCCACCCCTGCCCCCACATCCGCTGCCCGATGAAAGCCATCGACCACCAAATCAATATCCTGAATCAGTTGCTGTTCTGCTAACTCCTGAGGTTGCCAGGTGGCTAACAGCAAATCCCGAACCGCCCCACCCACCAGATACAACTGCCAACCCCGTTGCTCGGCATGGTGCGCCGCGATCGCCAAAAACTCCCCCAGTTCCGGCTTGAGATACTTCCGTAATGTTGCCAGGAGGAATTGAGGATTCTGCCAGGAGTGCCGCGATCGCAACACCATATCTCGCCTGCGACGATCCTCCCCATCCCCCTCATCTCCCTCATCTCCCTCATCCTCCCCACCCTGCCGCCCGATATCCGTCTGATGAATTTGCCGCAACACATCTGTCCGAGTCACGATGCCGATTAATTCTCCCTGATCTAACACCGGCAAGCGTCCGACATCATAGGTCACCATCAGGGATTCAATTTCTGGCAATAAGGTTTCCGGCGTAATCGTCTTTAAATTGGTGGTCATGTAGCCCTTGACCGGGGCATGACTGAAGCCGTGATGCAGGGCAATATCCAGATCTCGCCGCGAAATCACACCCACCAACCGATCCTCCGCATCCACAACCGATAGCCCCGAATGACCATAGCGCAGCAGAATCCGTTGGGCTTCATCAATCGTCGTTTCCGGGCGAATCGTGCGGACGGGAGACGACATCAGTTCCCTGGCGGTGGGTGGCTGGGGCAGTTGGGCTTGCAGTTGGGCCACCAGAGTTTCCAGGGTAGCTTGAGGCGGCACATCATGCAGATTGGCAGAGGCAGCGCGAGGGTGCCCACCACCTCCCCAGGGTTTGAGTAACGCGTTCAGGTTCGTGCCCTCAATCCGCGATCGAGCAATGATGGTTAAGGTATCATCCTCGACCTCAGCATCAGTTCGACACGCAGATCCTCGGCAATAGTGGGCGGCCAGCAAGAAGGCATCCAGTTCCGTTAAATCGATCAATCGGGAGGTCAGGCTAGATAATCCCGGCACGTAACTATCCAGTTTCAGCAATACCCAGCCGATCGTATACCCCTGAAGGGTGGCAGTTTGCAGGTGGTCTAACGCGGTCGTCAGTAATTGTTGCAACTGCGGCGATAGTCCGGGATCGATGTAATCCGCGATCGTCCGCAGGGTTGCCCCCTGTTCCATCAACCACGCTAGGGCTTTAGCATCCCGCACCGCCGTGTGATCAAAAGTGAGCGATCCGGTATCAACATGAATCCCTAATGCCATTGCCGTGGCTTCTACCGGAGTCAATATGACATTTTGCGCCTGAAGCTGTTCTACTACCAGGGTCGTCACCGCCCCAACGGCTTCAATCACAACCTGAGCGGCGGGAATATCGGAGTCAGCATGGCAATGGTGGTCATAAACCTGGATCGTCACCTGGGGTAAATCGAGCCATTCTGCCGTTTTACCTAAGCGCGATCGCAACTGCGTATCCACGACGGTGATCGATCGAATACTATCGGGAGTCACCGATCGCCGTTCGATCAAGGCATATTCATCGCGGTGTAATGCCAAAAAATCTCGGACGGCTGGATGTGCCCCCCCTGCCAGAACAATCCGGGCACCAGGCTGTAACCGAGTCAGTCCGACAGCGGCACCCAGCGTATCAAAATCGGCAGTCGTATGGCAGAGAATCAGATCCATTGACCGTTGGTAGCAATTTTCTGATAGCGTACTACTGATAAGGGCATTGCACCATCAAGCCCAAGCGAATCACTCTAATCACTGTAATTGCTGTATCGGAAGGAGCGAAGATGTTTACAATTTTGTTCCAGCTTGTCCTGGCTGCTTTCGTGTTCCTATCGTTCGTCATGGTAGTCGGAGTTCCGGTTGCTTTGGCAACACCCCAAAATTGGGACCAATCCAAGCGGCTGGTGCTTTTGGGATCTGGAGTGTGGGCGGCACTGGTGATTGCTCTAGGCGTACTCAATTCGTTGGTCGCTTAGTTCAACCTAGTTCAAGTTTCGCGCTGAGATATAAGAACACTGACATAAGATCATTTAGATCATCTGAACCTCATTGGTTCAATGACATGCTATTGGGTGCCATTGGATCGATGAGGTAAATCACAGAATTGCAGGGAATCGCAGGTAGTAATGGCTGTTTTCGAGGGCACGTTTACCCGTCCAGATCAACTCCGCTTCGCGATCGTCATTGGTCGCTTTAATGACTTAGTTACGGGTAAGCTTCTGGAAGGATGCCAGGACTGCCTCAAACGACATGGGGTAGATATTGACCCCAATGGGACTCAAGTAGACTATGCCTGGGTTCCGGGTAGCTTTGAAGTGCCGATCGTGGCGCGTCAACTGGCACTGACCAATCGCTACGATGCCATTATCTGTTTAGGGGCGGTAATTCGGGGACAAACGCCCCACTTTGATTATGTCGCTGCCGAAGTGTCCAAAGGCATTGCCGCCGCCGGATTTCAGACTGGGGTGCCGGTTGTGTTTGGCATTGTCACCACCGATACGATGCAGCAAGCATTGGAACGGGCAGGGATTAAGAGTAACTTGGGCTGGAACTATGCCATGAGTGCGTTGGAAATGGCAAGTTTAATGCGTCAGATCAAAGGCAGTGGGGAAACGGTCGCCACTGCAACGCTCCCTGCTGCCATGAAGAATGCTGCCGCCGATTTATCCGATCTTTCCGTGCAGCAAGGCGAGATCTCCTAAACAAGAAATAGAAGCCAGAACTGGATCAATTCTGGCTTCCAGTCACTTGCCTCCTGCTGAAACTTAGTTTGGGGATAGATGAGCTTACATCCCGGCTAATCCTTTGAATAGACCCAGATTAGATAGTAGGAAGTAGGCAACGATCGCGCCACCAATCCCACCAATCAAAAAGCCGCTACCATATTCATTCCAGCCTTCGGAATGGCTCAACTCTCGGGGTGGATTAGGGGTAGTTAAGGTCGGAGTGGGCGATGGGGGATTGCTAGAGCCATACAGCGAAATTACTAGGGCTGAAATTAGCAATAATCCTACGGTCGAAAGCAATCCTGCCAGGTTGGCGACTTCTGTATTCCGCAGAGGTCCCAGTTTCACGAAGGGCCCCAATAGCCAATAGCCGTGAGCCATACCCACTTCCAAGCCCCGTCTGAGTGGGGTTAAGCCTTTACGGTAAGCTGGTAGGTTGTTAATAAAGGTGCGGGTGAAGGGTGACGAGTTAATCGGGGTTTTCAGGTTAGCGGAAAACAGATCATCGGCAGGATGAATTACATCCCGATTCCGGGGATCGTTGGGATTTTCATTAGATGCGCTGATAGCGTCTACAAACATACGCCTGAGTGTCCTTTAAAGAGCTTGAGCGTATATTAGGCAACAATTTGCTCCCCTAACATCAATCTGAGGGGATAAGGCAAGTTGGATTTAATGTGTTGTAAACACTACATCTGAAAGATTTCAGCCCCGTCACTGCGCTACTCGGCAAAGGATTGATCAATCCGCTCTACATAGTCCAACTGCACAATCTGGTTGAGGATACTACGCCACTGAGAATGATGGGTGTTGCCAATACTGAGATATTGAGCCCGATCGCAGCCAATTCGCCCCCGTGAGTTGCGGTAGATCTGCATCCTGGGATCGATCGCCTGAATTTCGCTCACCGCCATTTCCGTAGCGGGAATACAAAATTCGTAATTTAGCGATCTCCGTCCGGTTCCCGACCCCACCAAGCCGTCGGGTGATAGTTGCGACAGATCAAAGGTGATTTTATGGAATGGATCATCAATCCCAGCGATCGCGGGCAATGCCAGGGCAGAGGGGCAAACCAGAAGCACCGGCATCCCCAACAGGAACCACGAACTGGATAAGGATTTCAACATCAGTAGTGATCGGCGTAACGAGATGAACAGGAACAGGGTCAGGTTAACCGATCTCCCTCCGGGTTACAACCCATAATCCACAATTAAGGTACGCACGTTGTAACCACTGACGAACCTGGCAACGGTATCGATATCAGCTTGAGTTAATAGGGCTAAACAGCCGATCGTTCCCGGTCCTATTGGGCGATCGGCATCCAGATGAATCCCCAAGCCACTACGTCCCGTAGCGAACTGAGGAGCTAGCGGAATAAAGGTATCGCCCATGGCTTGAGGCAATCCCCCCGCCCGATCGACCTGACCGATCGTATACATCCCTTGGGGAAGAGGTTCTCTGGAATTGGCTCTAGAGGCTTGCCCCAGCCGAAAATGCTGCACATCTGCCTTCCCAGAAACAGCCTGTAACCGTTGTTTCACCTGACCATTCACCACTAAATCCAGGTTGAGCAGGCGTTCGCCCGTCTCCGTCAGATCTGAACTGAGGGTGACTCGCAACACGGGGTGTTTGGTTGCCACCCAACTAATTCTGGTGTCTTCCAGGGGCATTGCCGCCGCCGGATCGGGATTGAGGGTAGAAACGGCAGCCGCCATCAGGGCGATCGTCGCGGCGATCGCCAAAGATAGAGTTTTCATGGGAGTAATTAAAAGCTGGGTGTAAGAAGTGATACCTTCAGTTAGTATTCCCCGGAGCCAATTAATTCATACTTCAGCCGTTCAATTTTGCGACTGATGATTAACTAAGAGGGCAGACGCAGCAGTGCAATACAGTCATCTTTTCAGAACTGTACAGTGGGGAATCACTGAAATCACAAGCTGATTCACAGTGGGTAATAGGAGCTACACTAACCATTGCATCCATTCCGCATCATTACCCAAGCAGTGTCATACCTGGCAAGTTCAGTAGTCTTAATATTTATTCATTAAGTTTTACTTGGGAATCTCCGTAAAATCTATGAATTTTGTGTAATTCCGACGGGGATCAGGGAAGAGCCCTAGATCAGCGGGGCAAAATTTGCTAAGAATGCAACTACCTATAGACTGAGCACAGTAGAGAATCATGACTACATCCGTCGAGCCGAGTTCGTCTCCATCGCTATCTGCCCAACCCGCCCCGATCGGTAAACCGCTCAAACACCAAATTGTTATTGTCGGCGGTGGAGCGGCTGGAATTACCGTTGCGGCTCAACTCTGTGCCAAAAGCAGCGACCTGGATATCGCCATTATTGAACCGTCCAACCAGCATTATTACCAACCCGCCTGGACCTTAGTCGGTGGTGGTCAGTTTCGCGCCGAAGCCACGATCAAGCCCGAACAAGACTGTATTCCTGCCGGGGTTAAATGGATTCAAGACTATGTAGCTACTTTTGAACCCGAGCAAAACACCGTCACGACCCGCACCGGAACTCAGGTGCAGTACGCCTATCTGATTGTCTGTCCCGGCATCCAAATCAATTGGTCGGCAGTAGAAGGTCTGAAGGAAGCCCTCGGCTCTAACGGCGTGTGCAGCAACTATGACCTGAAATACGCCACCTACACCTGGGAAACGATCCGGAACTTTAAAGGTGGCAATGCTTTGTTCACCTTCCCATCCACCCCGATTAAGTGTGGTGGCGCACCGCAAAAAATCATGTACCTGGCAGACGACACGTTCCGCCAGAATGGAGTCCGCAACAACACCAACGTCATGTTCTGTTCTGCCGTCGGCGCGATTTTCCCCGTCCCTGCCTATGCCGAACCCCTAATGCAAGTCGTCAAGCGTCGAGACATCACCCTCAAGTTCAAACACAACTTAAAAGCGATTCGAGCCGCCAGTAAAGAAGCAGTGTTTGAAGTTACGACCGATGATGGGGTACAGGATATCGTCATCCCCTACGACATGATCCATGTCACTCCCCCAATGGGTTCCCCCGATTTTATTAAAAACAGTCCGTTGGCTGGCACAGAAGGACCTGCTACCGGCTGGGTCGATGTGAATAAACACACCCTGCAACACAATCGCTATCCCAATGTCTTTAGTTTGGGAGATGCCTCCTCGCTACCGATTTCTAAAACAGCGGCGGCAATTCGCAAACAAGCACCCGTTTTAGTAGAAAACCTCTTAGCCACAATGCAGTCGGCGGCACTAACGGGTAGCTATGACGGTTACACCTGCTGTCCGTTGATTACGGGCTACGGTAAGACAATCATGGCGGAATTTGACTACACCAACCAACCGATGTCCTCCTTCCCGATCGATCCGCGTAAGGAGCGGTACAGCATGTGGTTAGTGAAGCGCCACGTCCTGCCTCGCCTGTACTGGAACCGGATGCTGAAGGGCAAACAGCATGAAGGGGAAATTCTCAACTGGGGTTGGTCGCCGGACAAGAAGCAATAACGGCATGGCTCAACTCGCCAAATCCTAATTACTGAATCCCAGTCAGATAGGTAAGTAACCTGCGACGATCTCATCCCATGCTTGATCTGATTGCCGCAGGTTGCTTGGCTTCCCGCCTTGCCGCGATCGCCCACGCAGGCAAACCGACCGGAGGTACTAGAATGAATTGAGACGACTCACGTTTTATAGAGCTTTTATGTCCTTGCCAATTGTCGCTATTATCGGTCGCCCCAATGTGGGCAAATCTACCATCGTCAACCGTTTGGCGCAGGTACAGGACGCGATCGTCTATGACCAACCCGGTGTCACTCGCGATCGCACGTATAAACCCGCCTACTGGCGCGATCGAGAATTCCTGGTTGTGGATACGGGTGGATTAGTGTTTGATGATGACACCGAATTTCTCCCCTTGATTCGCGAACAGGCAATGGCCGCCTTGGCGGAATCCGTCGCGGCGATCTTCGTAGTGGATGGGCAAGCCGGAATTACGGGCGGTGATGAAGAGATTGCCAGTTGGTTACGCCAGCAATCGGTGCCCGTGTTATTGGCGGTAAATAAATGTGAGTCCGTCGAACAGGGTATTACCCAAGCTGCCGAATTTTGGGAGTTAGGCGTAGGGGAACCCTATCCGGTTTCGGGGATTCATGGCAGCGGCACTGGGGAATTACTCGATCGCTTAGTCGAGTACCTGCCTCCCGTCGATGAGTTAGAGGAAACTGCCGAAATTAAAGTGGCGATCGCGGGTCGTCCGAATGTGGGCAAGTCCAGCTTGCTGAATGCCTTTGTCGGTGAGAATCGGGCGATCGTCAGTCCTGTGTCAGGAACCACCCGTGACGCGATCGACATGTTGGTAGAACGGAACGGGCAACCGTATCGCCTGGTGGACACGGCGGGTATTCGCAAGAAGAAGCAGGTGGAATATGGGCCTGAGTTTTTTGGGATTAATCGTGCCTTCAAGGCGATCGCCCGAGCCGATGTGGTTTTGCTGGTGATTGATGCCCTGGATGGGGTGACGGAACAGGATCAAAAGTTGGCAGGACGCATTGCCGATGAAGGGCGAGCCTGCATTATTGTGGTTAACAAATGGGATGCGATCGAAAAAGACTCCCATACGATTTATGACTTTGAACGGCAGGTGCGCGATCGCTTGCACTTTTTTGATTGGGCAGATGTGATCTTTATTAGTGCCCAGACCGGACAACGGGTGGAAAAAATTCTCGATCTAGTCAACGTTGCGGCGGAACAGCATAAACGCCGGGTGACAACCTCTGTGATCAATGAAGTGATTGAGGATGCAGTCCGCTGGCATACTCCACCTACCACTCGCGGCGGACGGCAGGGCAGGCTCTACTATGGCACTCAGGTCAGCAGCCAACCCCCGACGATCGCGCTGTTTGTCAATGACCCCCATCTGTTTAACGACAACTATCGTCGCTATATCGATCGGCAGTTTCGCCAATCCCTGGGCTTTCAAGGCACCCCCATTCGCTTGCTATGGCGGGGCAAGAAGATGCGCGAAATGGAACGTGGGGTGAATCGGGCAACGAAGGTTTGAGATGGATTTATTGCGCTCCCTGCCACTGGGACTTTATTTAGAACAACCGATTACCTGGATGCATCGGCTTGATCCCCGCGTCAAACTGGCATGGTTGATGACCTTTTTGGCGACCCCCTTTTTAGCCAATCCCTTTTGGCGCATTGGTCTGGTGGGGCTACTAATCCTGCTCACGATCACCGCCCTGATTCCCCTACGGGTCTGGCGACAACAAATGGGGTGGCTGTTGATCCTGTGCCTGCTGATCTTCAGTCTGACGATGATTCTGCCGGATGGCTTAAATGCCCAACACCAGCCACGATTACCCGCGAATGAACTGGCATTTGCCCAACAGCCCCCCACCATCCCCCCTGCCCCAACCCCCAAGCCCTGGTATAACCCCTTTGGGTGGGGACAGCCCAACCCGCCCCAACCCGCCACTCCCCTCACTGAGGCTCCAGACCTGCCCCCGCCCACGAATTACAGTTATGTATTGGTCAAACAAGGGCCGTTAACCATCACGCGCCGATCGCTGGATCTGGCGGTGCGAGTCAGTACCCTGTTATTTACCCTGGTCTACAGTACCAATCTGTTTTTATTGACGACCTCACCGGAGGAAATCACGGCGGCGATCGAAAATTGGATGGAACCATTACAGCGATTTAAGCTGCCCGTTACCGAGATTACGCTCACCCTCACCCTCTCCCTGCGCTTTATTCCCCTGGTTCTGGAGGAATTCCAAAACCTGGTGCGATCGGTGAGTACACGGGCGATTAACTGGAAGAAACTGGGGCTGCGACAGAGTGCCCAAATCTGGCTGATGGTAGCAGAACGGTTGCTAAATAATCTGTTGCTACGGGCAGAACAGATCGCCAGTGCGATGAAAGTCCGGGGGTTTACCAGTCCGGATCAGCACCGCGTGGACTGGTATCAATTTCGGTTGCGGGCGATCGACTGGTTAGCCTTAGGCAGCATGGTGAGTTTATGGGTAGCTCGCTTCGTCTGGGGCGGCACCCTCTAGTTACCAACGACCCAGCGATCGAGTCACCACGACCCTATAGCACAAAAACCCATATAACGCTACACATAACGAATAAAAAGCAGTTACAGATGATACCAAAGCGGATTTCCTTCCAGAAAAGCCTAAATTTGCGTGAATGTGGGACGCAATAGCGTGTAACATCTTGCGTGTACCCTGTGTGAACGTCTATTTCGCCTCCGCCTGAATGAGCAACGAGGATTATCTAAACCACCCCAATTTTGGCTTGCTCTTCAGAGTGTGCTTAATTGATGATGAGCGAGAACTATTTACCACGTTGTACGCGCAACGCCTCTTCTTCCTGGTAGCTACTCGACCCAATGGACTGTCTTTTGAACCGATTACTCGTACCGATGCCCGAATTTTGGTGGAAAACCGGATGCGGTTGTTGCGCCGGATTGGTCCAAACCAGGACTATGAGCAGATTCAGGCAGTTTATAAACGTACCTTTCAATAATGGCGATCACAGCGTGGCAGCATGACTGACGTTTCCAGGAATGGCACGATCGCCGATCGCATCAGGCAAATTCGCCAAACACTCCCCCCCCAGGTTCGGTTAATTGCCGTCAGTAAGCAGGTGTCGATCGCTGCCATGCGAGAAGCCTACGAGGCAGGAGTTCGAGATTTTGGGGAAAGTCGGGTACAGGAAGCCGAAGCTAAGCAAGCCCAACTAACTGATTGGTCTGATGTCACCTGGCATTTGATTGGACATTTGCAAGCCAACAAAGCTGCCAAAGCCATGCGGATGTTCCAGTGGATTCATTCCGTCGATAACCTTAAACTCGCGCAACGGTTAGATCAGCTTGCAGCGACATTAGAGACAGCTCCACAAATTTGTTTGCAGGTAAAAATTTTGCCCGACCCGAATAAATTTGGCTGGACGATCGCGGAGTTATTAGCGGATCTACCGGCGCTGAATCAGTGTCAACACCTCAATATCCGAGGACTGATGACGATTCCCCCTCTAGGGCTAGGTGATGCTGAAGTAAAAAGCGTATTTCAACAAACTCGGGAGTTGGCTGAAACAATTTCTCAGCAAAAACTGCCCCGTCTCGACATCCAGGAACTTTCAATAGGGATGTCGGAAGATTATGTGTTAGCGGTGCAATCAGGCGCTACAATGATTCGCTTGGGTCGAATTTTGTTTGGCGATCGGACATGATTGAAATGATTTGGGGTTAATTCCAATCACGATCGTAAACTTCGACAGCATTGTGTAGAATAGCGCTGGCTTCTCACGGCAAACCTTGAGAAATAATTAAATCGTTCTCATTTGAGGTTGATTATCTAAATGTTAAGTGTAAGCTAACACTGCTAGTCACTAATTTTTGCTTGAGTGACAGCCCTTTCAGCCAATTCCCCCATCAATTAACCAAAAAAACTTTAATAAAGTGATCAATTCAAAAATTCAGATGTATACTGTTCTCTCAATTCAGCAAAACCGAGCAATCAGCAAAACTGAGCAAGACTCCCAAGGTGAATAGCCAAATTCTCTAAATCTAATCAGTTTGCCGTTTGTTGAGCTTTTACGTTTGCTTATTAGGCTTAAGGATTAGTTCTCGTTTCGGAAGTAAGGACTGGACTTGTTAATCAGAATTTGCATTTCTAGCACTTACGATGTTTTCTTCAGTCAATCAATACCGATCGTGATGGAGCGTAAACAGTGAGTAACATCTTCAGCAAATTACGGGATTTCGTAGGATTCAACGAATCAATGGAATACGACTACGAATACGATGAAATGGAAGGGGATGACTATCAGAATCTCTACCAGCAAGAGCATCCTCCCGCTGCCCCAACTGAAGAGCCTCGGAGTCGTCGGGCTCGGTTACGCGATCGCCCCGGTCTGACCGCCGATGTGGGGATGGGCGCGGCTCCAACCATGGGTGCGCCAGCTAGCAGTAGTGGTGGTATAGGCATGAATAATGTGATTGGGATGCCCGGTGCCGTGAATGGCATTTCCGAAGTGGTAGTAATGGAACCCCGTTCCTTTGAAGAAATGCCCCAGGTAATCCAGGCTCTGCGCGAACGGAAGTCAGTTGTTTTAAACCTGACGATTATGGATCCGGATCAAGCTCAACGAGCAGTGGATTTTGTGGCGGGTGGAACCTATGCGATCGATGGTCATCAAGAGCGCATTGGCGAAAGCATTTTCCTGTTCACCCCCAGTTGTGTGCAAGTCAGCACCCAATCGGGCACCGTTCACGAAGTCCCTCAACCTCAAATCCGGGTTCCTCGTGCTACCGCCCAAACTCCTGCCTGGGGTACCGAGCCAATTCGGATGGCACAATAAGTCGATCGCAGTTATCTCGATCGGCATGAACAGATTGCGTTCTGCCTAAATCTTGGACGTGATCAAAAGCATCTGAAGTCAACTTGATGGTAAACCCTAGAGTTGTTTCAGGTGCTTTTCTATTGCAGATGATTGTTAACAGGTGTGACTCATGGCAAAGCTGGGCATGATTGGGGGTGGGGTAATGGGAGAGGCATTGATCTCTCGCTTAATTGCTCAAAATATCTATGCCCCTGAGGACATCCTGGTGAGTGAACCCCTCGCCGCCCGTCGTCAGTTTTTGGCTACGACCTATCAGATTCAAGTCACCGATGATAATCGGTTGGCCGCAGCTTCAGAGGTATTGTTGTTAGCGATTAAACCCCAGATGTTTCAAACGGTGATCGATCGTCTACAAGCGGATTCTGCTCAGTCCCAGCCTGCGTTAGTCATTTCGATTCTGGCAGGTATCCCTTTAGCCAAGTTAGAAGCCGCATTTCCCGGTCAATCGATCGTCCGCGCCATGCCCAATACCCCCGCTACCGTTGGCGCAGGCGTAACCGCGATCGCCCCAGGGCAACATACCCAGCCCGCCCAGATTGAACAAGCCCAACATCTATTTGCGGCTGTGGGAGAAGTGGTACAGGTGACAGAGTCTCAAATGGATGCAGTCACAGGCTTATCGGGATCGGGCCCTGGTTATATCGCCTTAGTGGTGGAAGCGTTAGCCGATGGTGGAGTAGCGGCTGGTTTACCCCGAGCGATCGCGATGCAGTTAGCGATCCAAACCGTGAAGGGGACTGCCCAATTAATTCAGGAGACAGGACTACATCCGGGACAGTTAAAGGATCAAGTCACCAGTCCGGGGGGCACGACGATCGCTGGCATTGCCCAACTGGAGAAAGCAGGATTGCGATCGGCGTTGATTGAAGCGGTGCGAGCCGCCTACTTACGATCGCAGGAACTCGGACGCTAATGGCAGTCGAGGAAATTTACAACTTTCTGCAACTCTCAGAGACGATCGGGACGGCTGGGCAACCCACCGCCGAGCAGTTAGCAGACATTCAAGCGGCTGGCTATCAGGTAATCATTAACTTAGCCATGCCAACAGCAAAGCAAGCCTTACCGAATGAAGCCGGTCTGGTGACGCAGTTGGGGTTAAAGTACGTTGCCATCCCGGTGGTGTGGGATCAGCCGCTATTGACCGATGTGCAAACGTTTTTTGCGGTCATGCAAGCCAATCAAGGGCAAAAAATTTTTGTCCATTGCATTGCCAACATGCGCGTGTCCGCATTGATGTATCTTTACCGAATCGTGTGTGAAGGAATCAAGCCGGAGCAGGCACAGACTGATCTACAACAAATTTGGCTCCCCAATGACACCTGGCAACAACTCATCGATCGGGTACTGGAGCAGTATCAATAATTACCCTTCCCTGACTATTCTCCGGACAGTCGGCAATTTCGTTGTTAAAGTATAGATATTCACCTGTGAACGAGAATGTCTGCCTAAGATCAACCAGATGCAGACACTCTAGTTGGTTGGACGGAATTTTATCTGATTAAACCTAAGATTGGGTGCAGCTACTGGCGATCTGTACAGGTTTACTCATCAATTCATGCAGCTTTGGGGGACGAATAGATCATGGATCTCGCTCACATTGCCATTCAGTTATTTGTGGCGATCGTTTGTGCCACGTTAGGCAATATTTTGATTCCACGTCGGATTCCAGGTCGGTTTTTCGGCTTAATTGTCACCGGGTTAGTGGGGGTTTGGGTAGGAGAATGGGCGTATCAATTACTGCAACGCACATTCAACTTCGATTTGCCCTGGCTGCATTTCAACATTTCCGGCGTACCCATTATCCCTTCTATCATCGGTTCTATGATTGTGATCTATCTGGTGACAACCTTTCTCCGCTGGGGACGGTATAGCCACTAGGGTTCCGTCAGGACAATTTTGATGGGTCGAAGACCAAACTTTAACTCCAATCACCTCAATTTTGCCTACCCGTCAAACTAGGGCTGACTGACCACTAGTTAGGATTTCGGTTGCGATCGCCCCTAAAATCAGGGAATGCAGAAACAACCACCTTCACTCCACATCCCGACCTGTGCCTGGAGCCGCCCGATCGGATTAGGCTGGGACAATCCCTATACCGTCCGCTATGCCAGTAATCTAGACGATGGGCCCTGGCATGGGATGCCCCTGGGTGGCTTTGGGGCAGGCTGCATTGGGCGTTCTCCTCGGGGCGACTTTAATTTATGGCATATTGACGGCGGCGAACATCTGTTTCAGACCATTCCTGCCTGTCAATTTAGTGTGTTTGAACAAGCAGGCGATCGCAGCCAAGCCTACGCTCTGTGTACAGAAGCACCCCAGGATGGGAGGTTGAGCCAGTGGCAGTGGTATCCGGCGAGTCGGGGAAGTGAGGAAGGTCAGGGAGGTAAGGAAGATAGGGAAGATAGGGAAGATAGGGAAGATAGGGGAGATGGGGCAGGGGAAACTGGCAGATATTATGCGCTGTATCCGCGTAGTTGGTTCGTGTATGAAAACGTGTTCCAGGCGCAGTTAAGCTGTGAACAGTTTTCGCCGATCGTGGCTCAGAATTATCAGGAAACGAGTTATCCGGTGGCGGTGTTTGAGTGGACTGCCCACAATCCTACCGATCGCCCGATTACCCTCAGCATTATGTTGACCTGGCAGAATACGGCGGGTTGGTTTACCAATGCTGTGAAGTCGCCCGAGGTACAGGTACGGGACGATGGCAGTCCGGTGTATGACTATCAATCCAAGTGGGGGCAGAGTCAGGGCAATAGTAATCGCTTAATTGGGGATGAACGGCGGCTGGGAATTGTCATGGGCAACCGTTCCGAACTGGAAGAGATTGAGGCGATTACCGCTTTGCCGTTAGAAGGGGATGGGCAGTGGTCGATCGCTACGTTGTTGAATCCCAATCTAGATGAGGTGTTTTACCATACGCGCTGGAATCCACTTGGAGACGGGAGTGATCTCTGGCAATCGTTTGCGCAGGATGGCTCGTTACCCGATATGGATGATGAAACTCCGGCAGGTGATGGTGAACAAATTGCCGGGGCGATCGCTGTTCGGATCACCCTCAGACCGGGACAAACCCGCCGGATTCCCTTTGTCCTCACCTGGGATTTTCCAGTGATGGAGTTTGCTCAAGATATCACCTACTTTAAGCGCTATACCGACTTCTTTGGTCGCAGTGGGCAGAATGCCTGGACGATCGCCCGCACCGCGTTGAAACATTACGATACCTGGCGAGACAAGATCCAATCCTGGCAGCAACCGATTCTCGATCGCGCCGATCTGCCGGACTGGTTCAAAATGGCGTTGTTGAATGAACTGTATAACCTGACGGATGGCGGTACCTTATGGAGTGCTGCCGATGAACGTGATCCCGTGGGACAGTTTGCTGTATTGGAATGTATTGACTATCGCTGGTATGAAAGTTTAGATGTCAGGTTATATGCATCCTTTGCGGTATTACTGTTGTTCCCGGAATTGGAAAAGGCGGTGATACGATCGTTTGCCAGAGCGATTCCCGCCAGTGACGATCGCACTCGGATCATTGGGTATTACTACACGATCGGAGCCGAGAGTCCGTTAGCGGTACGCAAGGCGGCTGGCGCGACTCCCCATGACTTAGGCGCACCCAATGAGCATGTCTGGGAGAAGACAAATTACACCAGTTATCAGGACTGTAATTTGTGGAAAGATTTGCCCTGTGATTTCGTCCTGCAAGTCTATCGCGACTATCAGTTTACGGGCAGTCAGGATACGGAATTTTTGCAGGATTGTTGGGCGGCGATCGTCCAAACCCTCACCTATCTGAAAACCTTTGATTTAGATGGGGATGGCATTCCAGAAAACTCGGGCGCACCGGATCAAACCTTTGATGATTGGCGGTTACAGGGCATCAGTGCGTATTGCGGTGGATTGTGGATTGCGGCCCTGGAAGCCGCGATCGCGATCGGGCAGATTTTAGCCCAACCGGAAGTCATCCAGTTCCAGGAGTGGTTAGGACAATCGCGATCGATTTACCAGGACGCGCTGTGGAACGGACAATACTATCGTTTGGATAGTGGCAGTGGTTCTGATGTGGTGATGGCGGATCAACTGTGTGGTCAGTTTTATGCCCGATTGCTTGGGCTACCGGATGTCGTACCGCTAGACTGTGCCCACACCGCCTTGGATACAATCTACGACAGTTGTTTCGTTAAATTCAACCAATATCTGGCATCCGGCACCCTCACTACCCAAACCTTTACCTCGGTTCAGGAAGCCCGAGCCGCCGAAGCCACCACCTCATCTGCCCCATCCTCCCCATCTGCCCCATCCTCGCGATCGCTCCACCTGCCGATCGGCGCAGCGAATGGTGTCCGTCCCGACGGCAGTCCGGAAAATCCCAATGCCACTCATCCGTTGGAAGTTTGGACGGGGATTAATTTCGGGTTAGCCGCGTTTTTGGTGCAAATGGGCAAGCGGGATGAGGCGATGCAAATTACTGAAGCTGTTGTGCGCCAAATCTACGATCGGGGGTTGCAGTTCCGCACCCCGGAAGCAATTACCCCTGCCGGGACGTTTCGCGCCTGTCATTATTTGCGAGCGACAGCGATTTGGGCAATTTACCAGACCCTCAGCTAACGGTCACTAGCGGCTACCACCATCCGCCCGTCGCCGGGGCAATCGTTCTCGGTCAGACGTTTCCGGGGGACTATCATTCTGCTGGGGCAGTTCGACTGGGGAAATGGGTGCGGACAGGTTAGGGGAGGCTAAAGGGGGAGGTTGGGCAGCGACGGGACGATCGACGGCTAAACAGCCGAAAATTATGATGCCGAGAGAGAACACAGTAGCGAACCTGGTAGACATAGAGACATCCTGATGAGTGAATCTGAGGGCTGATAAGAATTTATAAGCCACTCTCCGTGAAATTATGCAAATCACTTACTGACCTATTTAATCAGCCCCAAAAACTCTCTCACCAGATATTATTTGTACCTAATCAAAAAAACATTAATGTAAATCACCAGGGACTCTTATATACAAAAGTATGACGATTCCAGATTTTCAAAGCATCATGTTGCCCTTGATACAGTTTGCTAGTGATGGGCAGGAGCATTCCTCCAGGGAATCGATCGACTATTTAGCCAGCTACTTTGGGCTAACAGAGGATGAGAAAAAAGAACTTCTCCCCAGTGGCAAACAACCAATATTTAGTAACCGAGTCGGCTGGGCTAAGTCACATCTCAATCGAGCAGGTTTACTAGAATCACCACGACGATCTATCTTCCGAATTACACCACGAGGAATTGAGGTTCTAAGCAAGGCTCCTTCCATCATCAATATGAGATTTCTTAAACAATTCCCTGAATATTTAGAATTTATTGGTGACACGGGTGATAGTGAAAAAGCTCCGATTCTCGAAGAAGATAAACCAGTTAGCCAAGATACACCAGAGGAGATTTTAGAATATGCTTATCAGAAAATTAAACAAGCTTTGGCACAGGATCTACTACTTAAAGTCAAAAGTTGTTCACCCAGTTTCTTCGAGCAATTAGTCGTAGAGCTTTTAGTGAAGATGGGCTATGGCGGCTCAATTAAAGATGCTGGAGAAGCGATCGGTAAAACAGGCGATGAAGGAATTGATGGCATTATTAAAGAAGATAAATTAGGGTTAGACGTTATTTATGTCCAGGCAAAGCGATGGAATAATACAGTTGGTCGTCCAGAAATCCAGCAATTTGTCGGTGCTTTAGCGGGAAAAGGGGCAAGTAAAGGTATATTTATTACCACATCAAAATTTTCTGAACAAGCCAAAAGTTATACTCCTAAAAACGATACAAAGATTGTATTGATTGATGGAGAACAACTTGCACAATATATGATTGACTTTAATTTGGGAGTTTCGATCGTTTCAGAATATCAAATCAAGAAGATTGATTTTGATTATTTTGGGGATGAATAAAACGCAGCTAAATTTGTTTGGAAAATAATTACAAGACAAGATCAACCAAAATCCAACGTAGGTTAGACGGCAGAAGGGAGGCAAGTTAGCACACTGGAAGGCAAACCCTTTCACGTAATTCTGTTATGGCTCCCACGGTTTTGATTACTGGCGCATCCCAAGGAATTGGTAAAGCCACCGCATTGTTATTTGCCCAACAGGGCTACGATCTGATTTTGGCAGCCCGACAGATCGATCGCTTAGAAGCAATTGCCGACGAAATTCGATCGCAGCAGCAACGCCAAGTATTAGCTATTCCCACCGATGTTCGAGATGCCGAACAAGTGGAGTCATTAATCACCACGGCGATCGCGCAAATGGGGCAGATTGATATATTAGTGAATAACGCGGGTATTTATATTTCTGGAGCCGTTGAAGAGTTTTCATTAGACGATTGGCATCAAGCGATCGATACAAATATTTGGGGTTATATTCATACTATTCATGCGGTATTACCTCATTTTTTAAGTCGAGGAAAGGGCACGATCGTTAATGTTAGTTAGATCGGGGGTAAAGTGCCATTACCGTATTTAGCGCCTTATAGCACAAGCAAATTTGCGGTGACTGGACTAACGGAAGCTTTACATTCCGAGTTATCGGTGAAAGGGATTCATGTCGGCGGAGTTTACCCCAACATCATTAAAACCAACTTTTTAGAACGCGCTATTTTTCGCGGCAAAGATCCATCCGATACCCAAGCCCGTCGGCAACAAGTTGAACAAGTGCTCCAAGTACCGTTGGTAGAAAAACCCGAAGATGTTGCTAAAGCTATTTGGCAAGTTGTGGAACATCAACGCAAACAAGTGATTGTTGGATCGGCTAACTTGTCGATCGCCTCCCATCGCCTACTACCAAACGCGATGCAATGGATAATTCGCAAAGTTTTTCAAAACCAGGATACTGAAGCCCAAATCTCCTAATATTCCTGAGCCGAATCAGCCTTCACGATGTTGTCCCCTCTATTATTGGGGGATGCCAACCAGCTCGAACCCAATTACGCCGAACCAGGATCGCTAATGAATTATTTAATCTGAGTGCTTCAACTGTTGCCCGACCACAGGGAGTTTGACCAAGAATTTCTGTGCCCTCTGTACTCCAAGAAAAATGCTCTGTCCACCGCTGTTGACGTGGATTAAATAGGGCATGTGCTTCACCCGTTTCGGGATCACGCGATTCTGTTTGAGTCCACTTATATTGGTTGCACAACTCACAGGCAAGGCAGAGATTATCTTCGGCATCAATCCCGCCCTTAGAAACGGGTTGGATGTGGTCAATCTGCAATCGCCCCATCACGTATTCTTGTTGGCTCAAACAATACTCGCAGCGATCGCCTGCCCGTTGCCGGACGTACTCTCGGATTTCATTGGAAATGGTCATGGCATCAGCGATTCACGTAAGCCTCGCCGGACAGCCTCAGCTAGTGCTTCGGATTTACGCAGTTGTCCCACCTGATAAATCTGAAGTAATGCCAAAAGCTCATACCGTTCAGCGCTGGTCAAGCCGCTTGCTTTTCCCTTGGCTTGCAGATCGCCTAAGCGTTGATTCTGTACATCATCCATCTTGGCATCTGCCAGCATCAACACGTCACTGTCCGGTAGCTCAGTTGTGGGTGGCAATGCGTCAAGTACAGGTACTCTATCAACCGTTAACCAAAGCATTTCTAGAACATCGGTTAGTACGGTTCCCAGATCACGTTGGGTTGCCACTCCCAGGTGTCGTGCCTGCTCGATCAGATGTTCTGATAATTTGAGGGTGACTTCAATGGTCATACTCATTGCTACTAAGATCTATCCTCAGCATAAGTCGTATTCCCATAAAAGATTTGATCTTGGGGCAAGCTGTATGTATTACATGGGCACACCTAAGCGTTATAGGGGAACTCCACGTCTGCTTCTAAATTCGTCATTATAGAGAAGGTCAGTGTGACTTTTTCTCTCAGGGCACGATCGTTGAGGCAGGGATATGGCACAGTTTCAGATTCAAGCTCCGTTTGAACCAACCGGCGATCAGCCCCAGGCGATCAAACAACTGATTCAGTCCGTCAATGCTGGCACTCGCTTCCAGACCCTATTAGGAGCTACAGGAACCGGAAAAACCCATACTGTCGCGCGGGTAATTGAACAGATTGGTAAACCCGCTCTGGTGTTAGCCCACAACAAAACGCTGGCGGCACAGCTTTGTAATGAGCTACGGGAATTTTTTCCCAATAATGCCGTTGAGTATTTCATCAGTTATTACGATTATTATCAGCCAGAAGCCTACATTCCCGTTACCGACACTTATATTGAGAAAACTGCCTCAATCAACGATGAAATCGACATGCTGCGGCACTCTGCCACGCGATCGTTGTTTGAGCGGCGGGATGTAATTGTTGTGGCTTCGATTAGTTGTATTTACGGCTTAGGAATTCCCTCGGAGTATTTGAAAGCCTCAATTCCCTTACGGGTTGGGGTTGAGCTTGATCCCCGCCAAATTATTCGTGATCTGGTGTCGGTGCAATATACCCGCAATGATCTGGACTTGGGACGGGGACGGTTCCGAGTCAAAGGGGATGTGCTGGAAATTGGCCCCGCTTATGAAGATCGGATTATCCGGGTGGAATTTTTTGGCGATGAAATTGATGCGATTCGCTATGTCGATCCGGTGACTGGAGCGACTCTACAGAGTTTAGAAGCCGTCAATATCTATCCCGCCCGTCACTTTGTCACCCCAGAGGATCGCCTGGATGCGGCGTGTGATGCGATCGCGGAGGAACTGAAACAACGATTGGCTGAACTGGAAGGTCAGGGCAAGTTGCTAGAAGCCCAACGGCTCGAACAGCGGACTCGCTACGATCTGGAAGTATTGCGAGAAGTGGGCTTTTGCAATGGTGTGGAAAACTACTCCCGCCATTTAGCCGGACGGGGAGCCGGAGATCCACCCGAATGTTTGATCGATTATTTCCCTAAAGATTGGTTATTGGTAATTGATGAATCCCATGTGACTGTGCCGCAATTACGCGGTATGTATAACGGCGACCAGGCTCGCAAAAAGGTCTTGATTGAGCATGGCTTTCGCTTACCCAGTGCTGCCGATAATCGCCCGTTAAAGTCCGAGGAATTTTGGCAAAAGGTCAGCCAATGTATTTTTGTCTCGGCAACTCCTGGGGATTGGGAGGTAGAAATCTCTCAAGACCACATTGTTGAACAAGTGATTCGACCGACGGGAGTGCTTGATCCCGAAATTTTTGTGCGTCCGACGACTGGGCAAGTCGATGATCTATTACACGAAATTCAGGAACGCGCTAGACGGCAGGAACGCACCTTAGTCACGACCCTGACCAAACGGATGGCAGAAGACCTAACCGAATACTTTCAAGAACGAGCCGTCCGAGTCCGCTATCTCCACTCAGAAATTAACTCGATCGAACGGATTGAAATTCTTCAAGATCTGCGCGAAGGCACATTTGATGTGTTGATTGGCGTTAACTTATTGCGGGAAGGTTTGGACTTACCGGAAGTCTCACTGGTAGCAATTCTGGATGCCGATAAAGAAGGGTTTTTACGAGCCGCCCGATCGCTGATTCAAACCATTGGTCGAGCCGCCCGTCACGTTCAGGGGCAGGCAATTCTCTATGCCGATAACATGACCGATAGTATGGCAAAGGCGATCGATGCTACGGAGCGACGGCGGGAAATCCAAATGGCGTACAACGAGAAACATGGGATTACGCCCAAACCCATCATCAAAAAATCCAATAACGCGATTCTGGCATTTCTCGAAGTGTCACGGCGCTTGAATGCTCAAGAACTGGATCAAGTCTATGAACAAGCCGATGATTTGTCATTAACCGAGATTCCAGAATTGATTACTCAACTGGAAGCCCAAATGAAGGAAGCCGCCAAGAAATTAGAGTTTGAGGAAGCCGCTAAGTACCGCGATCGCATCAAACATTTGCGCGATCGCTTACTCGGTCATCACCAGTAATTTGAGGCTACGGTGACCCATTCGTTGAGTTAGTGTCCAAACTTCCACAAGTTCCACTCTAGCCCTCTACCATAGGTTAGATAGTGCATTGGTTAATCATTAAGGCTTGTCAAGCTCTATGAAGTTTTACGGAATTGTCCAATTTCTATAGAGGGGATCAGCCAGATTAGGAAAAGAGGCATTTATGGCATAACAGAATTGTGAAAACTAATTATTTGCTGATCGGCGGCTGTTTATTGGGACTCGCCGCTTGCAGTCTTGCTGGAAACATTGATCCAAATACCATTCAGTTTTCATCGGTACAATCTGAGCCAGACGATCGCAATTCTGAAATAGCCCAACAACCACCCGCACAGAAACAAGCTCAAGGCATCAGTCCCCAGTTTGATAGTGCCTCCGACTTCTCGGAAGGATTAGCTTTAGTCAGCATTAATAATACCTATCGCTACATTAATTCAACCGGTAAGGTGGTAATCACCCCAGAACACGAATTTACTGCAATGGCAGCCTTTTCGGAAGGATTAGCGATCGTGCAGTTAGGCAGTATTTATTCCTGTATTACTCCAACGGGGCAGTTATTAGAACAGATTCATTTTGACAGTATTGCTCGCTTTTCAGAAGGATTAGCAGCAGTAAAAGTGAATACAATCTATGGCTACATCAATAAATCGGGACAATTAGTGATTCAACCAAAATTTGCCTTGGCGATGCCATTTTCCCAGGGATTAGCAGCAGTGAAAGTCGATCGCAAATATGGCTATATCACACCTCAAGGTCAAATGGCGATCGCTCCCAAGTATGATGATGCTGCCAGGTTTTCCCAGGGATTAGCTCCCGTTCGGATGGGTCAAAAATGGGGATATTTAAACCGTTCTAACCAACTGATGATTAAACCTCAATTTGATGGAGCATTTCCGTTTGCCGAATCCTTCGCTCGTGTCCGGACTGGGCAACAATGGGGCTATGTCAATCGGCAGGGCGCGATCGCAATTCCCCTACAATTTAGTTTTGCCAATGATTTTTCGGAAGGATTAGCGGCGGTTCAACAAAATGGTAAATGGGGTTACGTCAATCCATCGGGTGATCTGGTGATCAAACCCCAATTTAACTATGCTGGCGAATTTTCTCAAGGTCTAGCCGCCGTCCAAATCAACGATAAATGGGGTTATATTGATCAATCCGGTAACTTAGCGATCGCGCCTAAGTTTGATAATGCTGGTTCCTTTGCGGAAGGATTAGCCCGAGTAAAAATCGGAGATAAGTGGGGCTATATCAGTCGCAATAATGTGTAGCTTAGCCTTTAAATCCAAAGGCTTGCCTTAAGTAATAGCGTTTAATCCAAATCCCAAACCGTCTCACTGCGATCGTTTGGGGGGCAGTAGTTCGCTCAAATTGGGCTAATAACTCTGGCTGCATTGGATGCCAATCATCGGACAAAATTAAGGCATTCTTGCCAGTATGTTGGTCGGGTTGAAACCAGAAGTCGAACTGATCAATGCGATCGGAAATGGCAAGCACATTCGGCTCATTTAATTCATAGGCAAGGGCAGAAGCCGATCGATAATCAGTGGTCAGCAATAGGGGTTGCTCACCTAATTCAGGAGTTTGTTTCCTCACTTCTGTTGCCACTGTATTCCAGCCATACAACATGCGGGAGTCCGGGTCTTCTGTGGGGCTAATTAAGGCTGAAATTGGCAGTAGACCGTAGTGAATTACTAATAGTCCAGCAAATAACAGTCCATAAAGTTGTCCGGCAATTAGGAATTTGGTTTGAGAGGGGGGGAGAGGGGGAGATGAGGAAAATAAGGAGGATGAGGGTGATGGGGGGAGGAAAAGAGCGGGAATGAGGGGAAAGAGTAATAGGTAAGCGGTAATATTCCAGTAATATAATGCGGCGGAAAGGAGGGAAATGATCGTGAGAATTACAGTGGGAATGATGAACGTCCAAACAGCAACTTTGGCGTAAATGGAATGGGATAGCAGGGCGGGAGATTGTTTCAGCGATCGCCAAAACACCATCCAATTAAACGGAGACACAAGCAGGAATGAGAACAGCACAAAGTTAAAGAAGGGAGAGAATTTTAGGCTGAGTCCACTGACCGGATTTACACTACGGTTGAAATAGTAATGCACTGATTGCCAATCATTCGATAGGTTCCATAACAAAATTGGTAATAAGCAACTTAGCCCGATCGCAGTAGCAATATACAAACGTCGATCGCGCAGCAAAGGGCGTAAGCGTGGATCAACAACGATCGTGGCTAGAAATCCTAGTGCCATAAAGGCGGCATTATATTTAGATAATCCCGCTAATCCTAAGGCGATCGCCGCCGCATATAATCGCCAGCTAGAAGCAGCCGGATTGATTAAATAGCGATCGAGAAACTGAATCAGCCAGTAGGCAGATAGGAGCGAAAATGTAATCAATAAATGATCATGCCAAGCTAAGGCTAAAAATAAAAAATATAAAGGGGATGCCACAATACAGGCGACCATGATCCAAAAGGCATTTTGTTCCTGTTTCCCATACAAATAACGAGCAATTTGATAGTAAACATAGAAAAAAATACAGTTCGTAATCAGATTGGGCAGTCTTAAAGTAAAGGTCGATCGCCCAAAGATCGCCGTAAATAACCCTTGTACCCAGGCTTGGAAGGGTGGGTGATCATAATAGGATAGGGCGGGATGTTGCCCCCATAACCAATAGTAGGCTTCATCGGGATTGGGAAAAACCGCCAACCAAAATCCCCACCGTAATAACAAAAAAACAATCAAGCTAGGCAGTAATAACTTCAGGATAGGGGAACTAAATAATTTCATAAGTTGCAGAAACTGTAACGATCGCCTTGCCGTCATCCTGAGTATGACATCTTGGGTGTGTAGAGACAGAAATCCCATTCCAGTTCAATCAGGAGTACAGTCATGGGTGTGCGGCAGTTCCGGATCATTGGAGCCATCACGGCTAGCAGTTTAGTATTGTTGGGGTTATTAGGATGCTTACGAACAAGCGATGGTTCACCTGCGATCGCGAGTCCCCGTCCCAGTCAGTCTAAACCCATTTCAGGGCAGGAGCGTCGTGTGGCACAAACACCTAAGACAGTAAATCCCCAACTAATCGAGGCAAATACTCGGTTTGGCATGAAATTGTTTGCCGAAGTGCTTAAGCAGGAAAGCAATAAAAATGTGTTTGTCTCACCCTCTAGCATTGCGATCGCCCTGAGCATGGCGTACAACGGAGCCAACGGTAGCACTCAGCAAGCAATGGCGAAAGCCTTACAAATTCAAGGCATGAGTTTGAATGATTTAAACCAAGCCAATGCCAGTTTGAAAGCATTATTGGAAAGTGCTGATCCGAAAGTGCAATTAGCGATCGCTAACTCGTTATGGGCAAGGGAAGGAGTCTCATTTAAACCAGATTTTATCCAACGGAACCGTCAGTTTTATCAAGCAGAAGTCACGGATTTAGACTTTCGTAGCCCCAAGGCAGTGTCTACAATTAACAACTGGGTAAAACAGCATACCCGTAATAAGATCGACAAAATCATCGATCGCATCAACCCCGATGATGTAATGTTTTTAATTAATGCAATTTATTTCAAAGGTAATTGGACAACTCAATTCGATAAACAACTCACGACAAATCAACCGTTTCGGTTAAGTAATGGTCAACAAAAAACTGTGGCAATGATGAGCCAACGGGGAGACTATCGCTATTACGAAACCGATCAGTTTCAAGCTGTGAATTTACCCTATGGCGATCGGCGGGTGAGTATGGTAATTTTCCTCCCCAAGCAAACCTCTAACCTGTCGCAGTTCTATAAAACTCTGACTGCTGAAAACTGGCAAACCTGGAGCCAGCGATTTCGCAGCCGTCCTGGTACGGTGCAGATTCCTCGTTTCAAAATGGAATACGACATTGAACTCAACCAAGCTTTATCCAACTTGGGCATGGCAGAGGCATTCGGCAGACGCGCCAATTTCTCCAACCTAAGTGACACCCCGATGCAAATTGATCAGGTGAAACATAAGACCTTCGTGGAAGTGAATGAAGAAGGAACGGAAGCCGCCGCCGTCACCTCGATCGGTATTCGCACCACCTCCATTCAACTCGATGACACCCCCTTTACCTTTAAAGCCGATCGCCCCTTCTTCTGCGCGATTCGCGACAACCAAACCGGAACGATTCTGTTCATGGGCGCGATCGTGAATCCTTAGGAATGGGAATCAAATAACTCCGCATTTCTCTGTACGGGCGCGGCATTCGGCAGAGATTTCTGGGGTAATGGCAAGGATTTTCTACCGAATGCCACGCCCCTACGCAAAATTACACCTTAATAAATTTGCGATTCTTAGCCCTCACCAACACTTTACGGTGATCCAGCCAGCAGCATAAGATCACGGGGTAATTTCCAGCCCACCGGGGATTCTGACTGTGACGATCGCCACACTCCTGCAACAATTTGAACTCTTTGGGGTCAAGCTCGGTTTAGACAGTAGCTATCGATTACTGGCCAACCTGGGCAATCCCCATCAGCAAGTGCCAATTATTCATGTCGCAGGCAGTAATGGTAAAGGCTCCGTCTGTGCTTATCTGTCGGCTGTGTTGACGGCAGCAGGCTATCGGGTCGGACGCTACACCTCACCCCATTTAGTCGATTGGAACGAACGGATTTGTTTCAACGACCAACCCATCTCATCCCAGGAATTAGAACAGTGTTTGCAGCAAGTGATTGCCGCGATTCAACCCACCGCTCCAACGCCCACCCAGTTTGAAGTGATCACCGCCGCCGCCTGGGTTTATTTCGCCCAACAGCAGGTCGATATTGCCGTCATGGAGGTTGGCTTAGGCGGACGCTTAGATGCCACCAACGTCTGCGATCGTCCCTTAGTCAGCATTATTACCTCAATCAGTCGAGAACATTGGCAACGATTGGGTTCCACCTTAGGACAAATTGCCGGAGAAAAAGCGGGCATTCTCAAACCCGCGTGTCCGGCAGTGATTGGACAATTGCCTCCCGAAGCCCAAGCCGTCGTTACTCAACGAATTACCGAATTAGGCTGTCCAGCAGTTTGGGTAGACCCCGCGATCGAGATAGAACACCAGAACACTCGCTGGGCAGACTACCGGGGCATTCAATATCCCTTACCGCTCCATGGCGCGATCCAGTTAAGCAACTCGGCAATGGCGATCGCAGCAGTGCAGATCTTGCAAGCCCAAGGATGGCAAATTTCCACCGATGCGATCGTCAAAGGTATGGCAAATACCCGATGGGCAGGTCGCTTGCAATGGTTCACCTGGCAAGGACACCGGATTCTGATCGATGGTGCCCATAATCCCGCCAGTGCTGAAGTGTTGCGGCAATATGTCGATCAATTACTGTCCTCATCCCTCTCATCCCCACTCAAACTCCAATGGATCATGGGCATACTCTCCACCAAAGATCATGCCGATATTTTCAAGGCATTACTCCGTCCTGGAGACGCGCTCTATCTCGTTCCTGTGCCAGATCATAGTTCAGCCGATCCAACCACATTGGCAGGGTTAGCCACCGAAATTTGTCCGGAGTTAGCCCATTGTCAGGTCTATGCAGATGTCTTTAGTGGATTAGATGCAGCGCTAAAACAGCGAGCCAATTCGCCCGAACCAGACTATTTGACCGTCCTGTGTGGCTCATTGTATTTAATTGGTCACTTCTTTAAACATGCCGCTTGATTTCCTTCATTCTCGGCTGGTCACAATCAAAACTGGAGCAGTGATCGAAGGTGATTATCGCTACTCTCTCTGGCGATCGTGGGATGAGCAAAAACCTCGGATTGGCTTCATCATGCTCAATCCCAGTCGCGCTGATGCCGTAGTCAATGATCCGACCATTCGGCGGTGCCTGGGCTTTGCCCAAACCTGGGGTTACGGAGGCTTGGAAGTGGTCAACCTGTTTGCCTATCGCACCGCCAGTCCGGGCAATCTTCGGCAGGTAACCGATCCGGTAGGCACAAACAACGATCGCTACCTGGCAACCCTCCCCGAACGCGTCGATCGCATCCTGTTAGCCTGGGGCAATTGGGGCGATTTACTCCAGCGCGATCGCGATGTTTTAGCCTTATTGGGCGATCAGCAGCCGCTCTACTGCCTGGGTGTCACCCAAAAACGACAGCCCAAACATCCTCTCTACCTGAAATCAACCGTAGTTCCAGAGGTTTACAGGATTTAGGATCGTGAATTTAATGAATTGGCAGCTTGCCCAGGCAGGTTAGCCGCGCATTTGACATCATCCAAGGGGGCTAAACAAAACCCACCTCTAACGCATCAATGCTTTGCAGCAACCCTATCTCCTATGGCGTGGTTGGAGTCACTGGAGTTGTCGGCTGCACCGGAGACAAATCCACGGTTGGTAAACTAACAGTCACATTAGCGTTAACGGCTGGACTCGCTGGAACGGCTGGAGTCGCTGGACCCGCTCCTGGATTAGGAATGGCTGGAGTCGCTGGTGTCACCGGAGTTGGACGAGGGACTGGCGCTGGCACCGTAGGAGGCTCAACAGGCGTAGTGACGGGCGGATTCACCACGACGGGCGGTGCGGCTGGCGGAGTTACAACTGGCGGGGGAGTTACGATCGGGGGTTGCCCTGCGGCTGGTGGGGCTACAGGGGGATTCGCACCGACTGGAGGTGTGACTGGAGAAGTTGGCACCGTAGGAGCGGCGGCTGGAGGTGGGGTTATGGGAGTTGGTGCAGGATTATTGATAGGTGGGGTCTGAACTGGCGGTTGAGGAGCAATGGGTGAAGGAATTGGTGGTTGGTTAGGGGTAGGACGAGGAATGTCCTGAGGAGTAGGTGCCGCTGCTGAACCAGTTGGTGTTGGGAGAATGGGTGTTGGAGTGTTCACGACACTGCCCGGGCTTGGAGGTGTCAGAACCACAGTACTCCCACCGGGTGGCAATGAGCCAGTAGCTTCTGCCCCAGGTCTCCCCACTTGTTCCCCCAACCTTCCAAGCATTTCCGCCGCAGTATTCATTGAGGCGATCCCTGAGAATGCACGACCGAAGGGAGTGGGCAAGGGATTGGAACTATTACCAGCGGTCTCTGTGGATTGAGGAGCCTGTGCCGTCGGAGGTGACATCAACATCCAGGCTGGATTAGCCGCAAGTTGTTGCGAGTTGTTGGGTGTATGACCTACAGGTAAAGTTTTAAGGGCATCAAGGGTTTCTTCGCGGACATCAGCGATCGTCGGATCCAAATTAGATTTAGACCCGGCAGGCTGATCCAGATCCAACCCTTTCGCTAGGGGACTGGTTGCATAAAAACTGTTGAGATCAAAGGTATATAGACCAATCGTATTTTTATGAACAACAGCTAACTGTCCAGCTTTCAGGACATGTTTTTGGGAATCATCCAGATTTGATACTGTAATATCGCTATTGGTTAATGCCCCAACGATCGTCATGGGTCCCAAACCCGTCTCAGGATTTGCCGGAATGTAGCGCACAAACAAGGCTGACCCTCGAATCCCAGCAGCGGCATTAGGAGTCCGAACTCTCGTCGTTCCTTGTTTGGGCTGAATCAACAGCAGTACCGTACCCCGATTTAACTGGATCTCACGGGTTCCGGGCTGAAATTCAAATAAAGCTCTTTCCCCAATTCGAGCCAGGGAGCGATCGTTAAATCGTAACTCTGCCATCGATGCCTGACCCGTTTTCAGCGCATCTTTGGGAACCAGCGTATCTTGCTTGGGTTTAGCTCGACGAAACCCCTGATCTTTCAGGTTGACTTCAACTATTTGACGAACAGCTTCTACTGTGGCGCTATTCAGGGGGGTAGTAGCGCTGACCTTTCCTGGCAGAAGCAAGGTTCCAGCACTCCACAAGGTTAGGGCAATGGCGATGAGGAATCTACTAGACATAAAAGCTCCAGGCGTTTAACGTCATTCCGGCTACGGCTTCAGCTTTCGATTAATCGATTCCAGAATCCAAACAGCAGACGGTGGATTCTCTAAGTGTATCTACTACCCCTGATATTTTCTCCATCTCCAAAGATGGATATTCCAGCCTACTCCACCTTAAGGGAAAATGTCATTCCAAAGTTGGAATATTTCCTGTAAAGAATCCCGATTTAGGGGGATGACATCCCCTACTAAGATATTCAACTAATAACATAAGGTTCCCGGAAACAATTACTCAGCCCGGTGCGACTATGGTGTAAGGTAGCAAACTTCACCATAGAGCAATTCATCACGTATCAGTAAATTTACGGTTCCTGATTTGGATATTCGTCATCGCCCCCTCTCTAAACTGTTTTCATTTCACCTTCGCTGGAGATTCTGGCTCCCGATCGGGATCGGCAGTAGTTTATTAGTCGTAAATCCAGTCTGGTCAGTTCCCGCGATCGAACCACTGTCTCCAGACCTCTGTGCAGTGCAACCATCCGCAGCGCCGGAACGATCGCAGCCAAGTCACCCATGTGTGCCGCCACCCAATCCCGCCCCGAACAGTTCAGCCCATCCCGAAAAGGTGATAACTCCAGGGTTTGTCGCTGATTTACCAGCCACTCCAGGCCAGGGAGCCGCTGCCCTATCTGCCCCGGAATCCATTCCCACGATCGCGTTTGCGTCTCATTCAACCTTGCAACAATTGGCAAGCCAAGCTGAATCGACCCCAACCCAACAGTGGGTCGCACAGGACTGGCAAGTAGCACAGGCAGCGATCGTCTCCCTGCCAACCGTAGTCAGCTTTCAAGCGATCGGGGATTTGGATGAGATCAAACTCAAACAATTAGAGTCAGATGCTCACAACTCCTTAGATAGCAATCCGGTTCAGCTTGGATTTGCTCATCATTTCACTGGGGAGCAAGGTGTAGCGCAGCAATCCGGTGGCTCTGATTCAGTCAATCCGGGCAGGCAAAATCCTCTCAATCCCGGTCGAGACATTTATCGAGTTCAGGAGCAACAACCTGAGCTACCCCGCTTCCTCAATCCAGATATTGCACCGCCACCCCCGATCAATCCCAATCCAGAGGATGACCAGGCACAGCCCCCACCCTGCGAGAACTTCGACATTGATCTGGGATGCCCCGGAATAGGTTTCCCACCCGCACCCGCAGCCGCACCTAGAGCCCCCGTCGCCTATCTAATTCCGCGATTTGATTTTTTTAATAGCAGCAATGTTTATTCGCAATTGGTACAGGTACAGGATGCCTTAATTCGACCGGGTGTAACGTTCCTGCTGATTCCACCATTAGGACGAAATACGTTTTTTATTAGTTCTGTTGAAGGGAATTTTGTCCGGTACTCCAGCCTGTCCGAAATCGACTACAACGAACTGAGATTGCGGGCAGGAATTTATCAACGCCTGTCACCCAGTATGTTTGGGGAAATTGGGTGGAGTAATCAACAACTGTTTATTGCCAGAGATAAGATCCTGGGTTTACCCAAAGGAACACGGTTCTTTAACGAACATTCCATTCGCTTGGAGTTGAGCCGTCGCGACCAATTAGCCAAACGGTTAGCGCTCAATTCTTTCTATCAATTTCGCTACAGCTTCACCGATCCGGACGATCAATCACGTATTGTTAATGCGTTAGTGTTATCACTCAATTACGATCTGATTCCCACTAAGCTGCAAGCTGGACTTGACTACCAACTCTCTATTTCTAACTTCACCCGGCAAAATCGGGATGATGTCTACCATCAATTATTGGCTCGACTCTCTTATACCGTGTTCCGCAATACTCAGTTATCCGCTTTTGCCGGATATACCTTTGGCAACTCTACCGATCCCCTGGTTGATTTTAACAGCTTTATTACTGGTATTAGTTTAACAGTCAATGTACCACTGTTTTAGCCCTGTTTTAGCAACCCTGTCTGTCTACGCCAGCCTGCTACAGGTAAGAACACCAATCACTCCAACTGCCAGCATAAAGTTTGCCCGTTTTGATCCCTGCCAGTTCTAAGGACAGCAGATTGACACAGGCAGTCACGCCAGAACCACAGTAGACAATCACCTCCTTTGCCGATGCCATCCCTTGCCAGCGTTGTTGTTGCTCTGCGATCGCCCGGGCAAAGCCTTGAGCATCTGTGACCTCCTGCCAGGGATAATTCACTGCTCCCGGAATATGACCGGCAACAGGATCGATCGGTTCGCGCTCCCCCCGATAGCGATCGCCCTCCCGCGCATCGACTAAAAGCACGTTCGGCAAATTCTTCCGGGCTTTTACCTGCTCAATATCCACCACTAACTCTGGTTGGAGCCGAGGCACAAAGTTTCCAGGCTGATTCGCCGGCATGGCATTTGTCACGGGATAACCCGCCGCTTGCCATGCCGCCAAGCCACCGTCTAACACCGCCACCCGATCGTGCCCCAGATAACGTAACAACCACCATAACCGGGAGGCAAAGGCAAAGCGGGAATCGTCATACGCCACCACTAAGGTTGGCTCCGGAGCATCGGAAACAATCCCCATTGCCGATAGTTTAGGGACCAGGGTAGTCACATCCGGTAAGGGATGTCGTCCCCCATGCAGCGTCACCGGACTGGATAAATCCCGGTTTAAGTCCAGGTAATAGGCTCCGGGAATATGGGCTTCCTGGTATTGCTGCTGTCCTAAATCAGGCTGCACCAGGGCAAATCGACAATCCACAATCACAACCTGTGGATCATTTAAGTGGTCATGTAACCAGGCAGCAGCAACAAGTGGTGCAGTCATAGCGGTGCAGTCAAAAAAATAGTTGTGAGTCGATCGATTTTTCCGGATGACGCTGGGAACCGAGGGAAGAAGGTAAATCGTCTACACTCTAGCGGAACCAGGGGAAGTTCGATGCGGCAACATTTAGGTCAACCGAGTGTCAAGCGCTATCTTGGCTGGTCATTACGAGGATTGGCAATGGTTACAGGCTTAGTGTCGGCGATCGGGCTGGTCTATTTGCCATCCCTATCCCAACCCACCCTGCGAGCCAAAATCGTCGAAATTGCCGGACAACCTGATAATACAGCAGTAATTGTCGAGGGAGTGGCAGCAAAATCGGGAAATGAGATTGTGTCTGGGCAGCATGTCACTACCCCTGCCAAAGCTAAAGTCAGCTTCCAACTGACCAATGCCCTGCGGGAACGATCGCCACAATCCCCGTCCCCAACTACTGAGAAATCCCCTCAAGCGACTTCTCCCACGTCACCCAATGCCGGATTTCGCTTAGGGCAGCAATCTTCCTTTGTGCTAGACAACGAGTGTGTGCAACTGCAAAGCGGTCGCACTGTAGTAGCGGGGATGCAGGGTTGCATTGGCACGATCGTAATTGATACTAATAATGGCATTTACACACTAGAACGGCTGGGCTCTCTGGCAGAGATCAAAGTGCTCTCTGGTCAAGTCCAGATTGAGATTCCCAGTAACCCTGGCATCCAGCCGATCGCCCTGAAAGCTTCCCAAAAAATCACGATCGATTTAACGGGCGATGAAATTGGGCCGATCCGCCGCATGTTACCGCCGGAAGTCCAAAGCATTATTACGGGCGAATTATTCCAGGGCTTTCAAGTGCCACTGCCTCAACAGGACACCATTGCTGGACTGAAGCCCAAACCAACCGCCGTCGTTCCCGCCGCCAAATCCCCTGCCCCAGTTCCAGCGATCGTGGCTGCACCCGTCACGCCTCCCGCCGAGTCCGTCCATCCTCAGCCCGCGATCGCAGCAACCGATTATTCTGATCATGAGGATGAAATTGCTGCTATCCGCGATCGCAATATTGCGGCAGCCCGTCGTCGTCGCTTACCCGCCACCAATGATTATGTGCCGCCTCGGAGCACTCCCCCTTATGCCTGGGTTCCCTCCCGCCGCCAACGCCCCTCCTCCTACGAGCCTCCCGCCTATAATCCTCCTGCCGCTACTCCACCCGCTACACCTGTAGCAGAATCACCCGCCCCAGCGCCTTCAGCCAATATTCCGCCTGCCGTCAGTCAGCCACCTGCTCCAGTCCCCCCTGTGATCGAACCGCCTCCGATGGCACCTCCTACAGGAGGTGAACCGAGTAGCCCACCTCCTGCGGCGATCGATCCCCCAACGGGAGGCAATGTTCAGCCTGAGAGCCCTGTGGTAGTTCCAGGTGTTTAAGGAAAGTTTTACCTATTCCTCAATCTTCACCGAGAGAATCTTGTCGCCTTGACGAACGGCATTCACAACATCCATATCCTCAGTCTTGCCAAATACCGTATGCACCCCATCTAAATGCGGTTGTGGTGAATGGCAGATAAAGAACTGGCTACCGCCGGTGTTGGGCCCCGCGTGTGCCATCGACAACGTTCCTGCCTGATGCTTATTGGGATTAATTTCGCACTTAATCGTGTAGCCCGGCCCCCCCGTGCCTGGACGACCCGATGCACCTTCCCGGGTATTTGGGCAACCTCCTTGAATCATGAAGTCAGGAATTACCCGGTGAAATGCCAAGCCATCGTAGTAGCCTTTCTTGGATAGATCGACAAAATTCTTCACCGTATTGGGCGCATCTTGATCAAATAGTTCTAGATGAATCGTGCCCTTGCTCGTTTCCATGATGGCGCGAGTCATAGTCTCTCCTTATGCAGTTCTCAGATCTTCCAGATTCTACAATCCTGCGATCGCCCTGGTAATTTTCCCCTAAAAATCTCTAGGCTTTCACACCCCTGTTACTGCCAGGGATCGGATGTTACCGGATCAGGTTCATTCTCATGTCCCTCACCGCGAGGGGGATTCAGCTTGTCCATCACCCAGGTGGTATAGGTTCCGATCGGACTCCAGATCAGGTAAGGCAATAGTAATGCAGCTGCCCAGCCAGAAATCGGCAACACCAACAACGTCAGAATTAATCCTAGAACCGACCCCAGCCCACCGACGATCGTGCCCACCTTCAGGTTATGCGTCCATAGGGTCAGGGGCGAATACGCCACAATCACAAGCTCTACCAGTAAGTAGAAACCCATTAACCACCAGGTTTTTTGACTACCCGGATCGCTCTCCCAGACAATCACCGCCGACCAGGCTCCACAGATAAACACGGTGATCCAGATCACGGGAATCAGAAATTCAAAGGTTAACCAACGAGGACGTTGCAACCGCCGAAACCACTTCACATCCTTGGGACGTAAGACGTTGCTCAATATGGCAACTAACAACGTGACTCCACCAATGACCATCCAAGATTTCATGCGCTGCGTCCCTCCTTCGTTAGCGTTATTCTCCTGCCCCTAACACTACACTGTCATCAATCCCAGGAGCGATCGTCACGCTAGCGATGCAGAACCGAAGGGAAGCTGGCACTTTACCCCCTCCTGATCATGGAATTATCCAAAAATATCGGCAAAAAAGTCGATCGCCTCTTTCAATGCTGCGATAAAGACATCGATTTCCTCGCGGGTGTTGTAAAAATACAGACTTGCCCGTGCCGTAGATTGGGCTTTCAGGTAACGGTGTAACGGTTGGGTACAGTGATGTCCAGCTCGAATGGCAACACCCGCCTGATCCAAAATCGTCGAAAGATCGTGGGGATGCACTTCGCCTGCCGTGAACGAGGCTAAAGCCGCCCGACCACTGCCATCCGCCTGGGGTTGCGGCCCATATAGACGCAGTTGAGGAATCTGATTTAGTTGTTGGAACAGGTAAGCGGTCAGTTCTTCCTCATAGGCATGAATTTTATCCATACCAATCTGGCTCAGATAATCGACTGCGGCTCCTAAGCCGATCGCTTCGGCAATGGCAGGGGTTCCCGCTTCAAATTTATGCGGCAGATCGGCGTAAGTCGAGTGATCGAGAAACACATCGGCAATCATCTCGCCACCCCCCAGGAACGGCGGCATCGATCGCAGCAAGGCTAACTTGCCATACAGGAAACCGATTCCCGTTGGTCCACACATTTTGTGACCAGACGCTACCAGCCAATCACAATCAATGTCCTGTACATCGATCGGCATGTGGGGTGTACTTTGGCAGGCATCGATCAGGACTTTAGCACCATAGTGATGCGCGGCGGCTGTAATCTCTTTCACCGGATTAATGCAGCCCAATGTATTCGAGACATGCACAACAGAGACTAATTTGGTCTTGTCCGACAGCAGCGATCGATATTGCTCAAAGTCGAATTCTTCGGTTTCGGTCAACTCGACAAATTTGAGGATGGCTCCCGTCCGTTGGGCCACCATTTGCCAGGGGATTAGATTACTGTGGTGTTCCATCACCGTCAGGATAATCTCATCGCCCCGTTGCAAGTGATTCATGCCCCAGGAATAGGCAACCAGGTTGATCGCTTCACTGGCGTTGCGGGTGTAGACAATTTCCTGCCGAGATACCGCATTCACAAACGTCGCAATTTTATCCCGCGCCGCTTCGTAGGCATCCGTCGCCCGCGCACTCAGGGTATGCACTCCCCGATGCACATTGGAATTGTCCTGCTCGTAGTAGTCCCGCAGGGCATTTAATACCGCGATCGGTTTTTGCGAGGTGGCGGCATTATCCAGGTAGACCAGCGGCTTCCCATGTACTTGCTGCTGCAAAATTGGGAAATCGGCGCGGACGGTGAGGGCGAGGGGTTTTTCCTGAATCAACATGGTAACAACCGTAGAAGGATGGGCATCGGAGATCAAGCTTGTTGGAGGCGAACCAGAGACACCAGCCGATCGCGCAAGGAGGTGATGGGAATCTGGCTAATCACATCATAGGCAAAGGCGTAGATCAGCAGTTTACGGGCACTATCCGCATTAATCCCCCGACTTTGCAGATAGAAGACTTCATCGTTATCTAACTGGCTGACCGTAGCGCCGTGGGCACATTTAACGTTATCGGCGGTAATCTCTAACTGCGGCTTCGTATCGACTCTGGCTTTAGGGGATAGTAAGAGATTCCGACTGAGCTGCGCCGCATTGGTTAATTGAGCCGCTTTGGGTACAAAGATTTTGCCGTTAAACACCGCATGAGCGCGGTCATTGGCAATACATTTGTGGACTTGATTACTGGTACCGTGGGGTTTCGTGTAGGCGATCGTGCTGTGGGTATCTCCGACCTGTTCACCCGCAATCATGGTCAGACCATGCAAGTTGGTGTCGGTTTGTTCTCCGGTCTGGTAAACCTCTAGATTGTGCCGGGACAACCGACCGCCTAAGCTGACAGCGATGCCACTATACCGAGAATCTCGCGCCTGGGAAACCGCCGTTTTACCAATATGAAATGCCGCTTCACTGTCCCGCTGAATTCTAGTATGGCTAACCTGAGCGTTTTCCTCAATCCAGATTTCCGTCACGGGATTAGTGAAATACACCCCTTGATCGATCGCCACATAATCTTCAATCAGGGTTAGCTGACTCCCTGCTTCCGCAACTACCAAACAACGGGGATGAGCGATCGTCGCCTCTGTTCCAGTCGTGACAAATAACAGGTGAATTGGGACTTCTACCTGCTGATGACGCGGTACAAGGATGACAGCTGCATCCGTCATGCTGGCAGTATTTAGCACCGTAAAGACTTCTTCAGCACCGGGTTGTTTTGCCAGGTAATTCGCCAGTTTAGACTGGAGGGAGCCAACCGTCGCTAAATTCCCGATCGTTACCCCGGCTGGAAGATCCGCCGTTGCCGAAAGTTCCGGTGCATACTGACCATTGACAAAGACTAACCGACTATTTGCCGCTTCTGGCAAAAACCAGGCTTCCAGGTTAGCGGGAGCGATCGCCGTTGCTGCCTGAAAATTCACTAGTAACAGAGGCGACAAGTCGGTGAAGCGCCATTCTTCCTCTCTCGTCGAGGGAATGGCTAATTCCTGCACTCTTGCTGCTGCTTGATCACGAGTCGCTTGCAGCCAAGCATTCGATGCACTCAAGGGCGATCGCAGGTTGAGCAATTGAGTCAGATAAGCGGTGCGATCGACTTTAGTCGTAATCCCCAAATTCCCCACTTCGGGGACAGTAGACACTTGAATCGTCATCTTGCCCCTACCTCGATCGCCTCATCGTCGCGCACCCAGTCGTAGCCGCGTTCTTCCAATTCCAGTGCCAATTCCTTGCCGCCCGTGGTGAGAATGCGACCCGCTTCCATTACATGCACATAGTCTGGCGTGATGTAGTTGAGTAGGCGTTGATAGTGCGTAATCATCAATACGGCATTATCAGGGGTAGTGAGTTGGGTTACCCCGTTAGCGACAATCTTCAGCGCATCAATATCTAAACCAGAATCGATTTCATCTAAGATCCCCAGCTTAGGCTCTAGCAATGCCATTTGTAGAATCTCATTGCGTTTTTTCTCACCGCCAGAGAAGCCTTCATTCACACTGCGACTGAGGAATGCCTGATCCATTTTCAGCAACCCTAACTTAGTCTGCACTAACTCATCAAAGTCAAAGGCATCCAGTTCTTCCAACCCTTGGTGTTGGCGACGGGCATTGTAGGCGACTCGCAGAAAATCCAGGTTACTCACACCCGGAATTTCCAGGGGATATTGAAAGGCGAGGAAAACCCCTGACTTGGCGCGATCGTCCGGTTCCAAATCCAGCAAGTTTTGTCCTAAAAATTCGACCGTTCCACCGGTGACCGTGTAATCAGGATGTCCGGCTAGAATCTTGGAAAAGGTACTTTTTCCAGAACCATTTGGTCCCATGATCGCGTGGATTTCCCCGGCTTTAATTTCCAGGTTTAACCCCTTCAAAATTGGCGTACCATCCACGTCGGCGGTCAAATCCCGTACCGCCAAAATCACTTCACTATTCTCCCGAATCACGCGATCCCTCCTCCCTGCTTATTTCAATTCACATCAGCAATACTTTGGCAACCTCTGGACTGTCCGGGTTGACAATCAACCGTTCTCGTTTAGGGTCAATTAGGACATCCATTCCTTCCATGGGAATGGCTCCTAGCAAGACTTTGGTACTATCTGGAACTACCAGAGCTTCAACCGTTGTCCGACGATTTGCAAATCGCACTTCCACTGGTCCCACCACCTCTAGTTTCAGGCTGGCACCATTGGCTAACTCCGCTTCAATCTCGCTCACTGGCGACAAGTGCAACTGGGTTTTGATGAATTCTGGAATTGCCAGCATCGTTGCTCCACTGTCTACTAAAGCGCTGACAGTACAGCGATGAATTTGTTCATTAGACAAATAACCCGCTCGAACCAATGCCAGGTCATCCCCACGCACTAGCTCAATCTCTGCATAGACTAATCCCATGCTGGCAGAACTCATTACCCTACACTACCTTCTAGCTTCAGGCTCAACAGGCGATCGGCTTCGACCGCAAATTCCATTGGCAGTTGGTTAAACACGTCCTTACAGAAGCCGCTAATCATCATGGAAATCGCGTCTTCGGCGGAAATGCCACGTTGCTGGAAGTAGAACAATTGGTCTTCGCCAATCTTGGACGTAGAAGCTTCGTGTTCTACTTTGCCGCTATTATTCTGCACCTGGATGTAGGGGAAGGTATTGGCTTGGGCATTGTCGCCAATCAGCATCGAGTCGCATTGGGAATAGTTACGCGCCCCCGTGGCTTTCGGTCCAATTTTGACTAAGCCGCGATAGCTGTTTTTCGATTGTCCTGCCGAAATTCCTTTGGAAATAATCGTGCTGCGGGTGTTTTTGCCGATGTGGATCATCTTCGTACCGGTATCGGCTTGTTGGTGGTGATTGGTTAGCGCCACCGAGTAGAATTCACCGACTGAGTTATCACCGACTAAGACGCAACTGGGATACTTCCAGGTAATCGCTGACCCGGTTTCCACCTGCGTCCAGGAAATCTTGGAATTCACGCCCTGACACAGACCGCGTTTGGTGACGAAGTTATAAATCCCGCCTTTGCCATTTGCATCTCCGGCATACCAGTTCTGGACGGTGGAATATTTGATTTCAGCATTATCCAACGCCACCAGTTCCACCACTGCCGCATGGAGCTGGTTACTGTCATACATCGGTGCGGTACAGCCTTCCAGATAGCTGACCGAGCTACCTTCGTCTGCCACAATCAGCGTCCGCTCGAACTGTCCCGAATCGCCATTATTGATCCGGAAGTAGGTAGACAGTTCCATTGGGCATTTCGTGCCTTTGGGAATGTAGACAAAGGAGCCATCGCTAAACACTGCCGAGTTGAGCGCGGCGAAGTAGTTATCCGCGATCGGCACGACACTACCCAAATATTTCTGCACCAACTCGGGATGTTCTCTCAACGCCTCTGAGATGGAACAGAAAATCACTCCTTGTTCCGCCAGCTTTGCTTTAAAGGTAGTGGCAACGGAAACACTATCAAAGATGGCATCCACTGCCACGTTCGTGAGACGCTTCTGTTCAGACAGGGGAATTCCTAGCTTTTCAAACGTATCCAGCAACTCTGGATCGACCTCATCCAAACTCTGTTTCTTCTCCTTCACCTTGGGAGCCGAGTAGTAGATGATGTCCTGATAATCGATCGCAGGATAGGTCGCATGTTGCCAGGTCGGTTCCGTCATCTTCAGCCATTGGCGATAGGCTCGCAGGCGAAACTCCAGCATAAATTCCGGCTCTTCTTTCTTCGCCGAAATTAGCCGAATCATGTCTTCATTTAGCCCCCGAGGAATCGTATCGGATTCAATATTGGTAACAAATCCGTATTTATAGGGCTGATTGACGAGGTTCTGAACAGTTGCGCTCATCGGTAGTGTTCTCTCAAGATCGAATGGGGATTTTAGATAGCGAGTTTGGTACGTTCACACACCAAACCCGCCGATCGAAAACCTAGTACTGATTGGTGACTGCCCGGATTTGCTCGATATCAATGTCTTGACTGTCACCCGCAAAGTCGTTATCGGGGGTGAGGAAGAGCATACAGTGGCATTCTTTGCGCTCCCGCATGGGGACACAGGGACAATTCCAGTAGGCGGCTGCCGCCTCCGCTTGCTTGTCTTCGTAGTGCCGACAGGGACACAGGGGTGCCCCTAGTTCATCCTTATGCTTAGCCAGTCCCTCGATGACCACAGCCGTAACCCCAGGATCAACGCAGAAAAACGTACCTGTGCGCTTGGCATAGGTTTCTGAGAAGTTCCTCATGGCTTCGAGGCTTTTTTCGGACGCTTGTTTAGTCTGAGTCTCTGAATTCATGCGGCAGGACGACAATATGAGGATCGGATTCTATATAATTAAAACAACACGATTGTTGTTTAACTTCATTGTAAGGTACTTTAGCAACAATGCTGTTGTTTAATTAAAATTTTGATGGCGGATTTTTGTCTGTCAGCTTTATCTCTGGAAACAGAATGACGACGACTCACCAGCCCTCGACCAAACAAGACATTCTACATCACCTCTTGAAGCAGGGACGGGCAACTGCACAGGAGTTGGCTGAAACGTTGCAAATCAGTCCCCAAGCCATTCGCCGCCACCTCAAGGATCTGGAAACCGAGGGGTTGATTGACCATGAGGTGATTCACGCGGGTATGGGTCGTCCCAACTACCTCTATGCCCTCAGTGCTGCCGGTCGATCGCAGTTTCCTGATCGTTATGATGATTTTGCCGTTTCTCTATTAGACACCCTAGCGGAGACGGTTGGGAAGGATCAGGTCGGCTCAATTTTGCGGAAGCAATGGGAACGTAAGGCGATGGAATACCGCGATCGCATTGGGCAGGGCACGTTGAAGGAGCGCGTTGCCCGGTTGGTGGAGTTACGCCGGATTGAAGGCTATATGACCGAGTGGTATGCCGTGGATGATGCTAATGCGACGATCGCCACAGATGCCGACGATCGATTTATTCTGACGGAATATAATTGCGCCATTTCGCATATTGCCGAATCTTTTCCCAGTGTTTGTGGGCATGAATTAGAAATGTTTGCCGTCGCTCTGGATTGCTCGGTGCAACGCACCCATTGGCTTGTCAATGGCGAACATCGCTGTGGCTATTTGATTCAGCCGAATGCCTCCTGACTCAGCAAGGTGAGTAGATGTCCTTGAGCCAGCGAATTGCCGGAATCTTCCTTGGGGTTACAGCTACGGCTGTGGGTGGTTTCCTACTTTCCACGGTGTTAGGCAACTTTATCAGTGCGGTGGAAACCGCCAACCATCAAGTTGAAACAGTTGGCAAGGTTGTTGCCTTACGCAAAGAAAAAGTCTGGCAACCAGGACGACGATCGACGGTTTGGCAGCAAAATAAATCCGTCACGAAGCAGTGTCCAGTGTTCCAATTTCAGCCTCAAACTGGAAAGCCGGTGCAGTTAATGGATTGTTTTCTCACCCCGTTAAAAATTGGGGACTCGGTTTATATCACCTATGATTCTAGAAATCTTGGTTCCGCCAGAGCTTCTGGGATCATGTACTCTACTGAGCATAGCCAAACCGTATTTTTTAGTGGCATTCCGGTAGCGGGTGCTGGCTTCATTATCCTGCTGGGTGTTGGAAGAACCTTATTTGATGTGATTGGATTAATCCACGATCGCCGCTCGGCTAAACAGAATTTATCAGATGAATTTAAGGAGTAGTTGATGCAACCACCAACCGAATTTCTGACTCCCGAAGAATGTGCCGAAGTCGATAAAGCTCTGCTGACTTCACATGATAAATTCACGGCTAGAGTCGCCATTTACGCTTTACGATCGCTGAAACAAATTGCCGCTCAATCGAATTGCGCGATCGCGGATTTGACTCCCGAACAAATTGAAGATTGGATTTATCAAGATCCGAGTTTACAACAGGGGATCGATCGGCAATTCAAACAATTTTTCTCCCGTTTAGTGATCTCCTCTCGGAAACCATTAGAACAAACCGCGACAGAAACAAAAACTAAGATTGAAGACTTAACGATTCCCCAAGTTGTTACCTGGTTTGAACACCAAGCAAAACTTAAGCTCGATCGAAACTAAAGATTATTACGAGCGAAGTTGTTGGTGTTTCAGTAAAGTTTCCAGCCAAATTTGACTCGATTCATTCAGGGTCGGAATCGGGTCAGAAGTATAATCGATCGCTAAGTCAAATCCTGCCCGTTCATAAACTTCTTGTAAGAGGGTTTGTACGTCAACAGTCGGTTCAGTATCCTCTGGACGGAGGGGTAACGAAAAGGTCGGAATCGGATCGGGTAAGTTAAAGGCATACAGATCTGCGGTTGGGCGATCGTCACTGCGGCTAACTAGAATTCGGTAATCCGATCGCACCTGTGCCCCCACAACTGGCATTGGTTGTCCCTCTCGCAGCAAATCAATTTCCACTAGATGAGTCAGACTACTTAAAATCTCCTGGCGCTTATTTTCATAAGCTCTGCGCCCTTCTCCCGATCGCTTATTTTTAGGGGAAAGTAATTCAATGACAGTAATGACCGCCTGGGTTCCCACTTCTCGCACCGCTAAATAGCGTTCTCGAACTTCTTCCAACATCGGTACAGTCACTTTAGTGGGGGCGATCGAGGGCACAGCCACAGTGATCATTGCCGCCTTTGCTGGTGTTTCTGTCGCAGAAGTGCGTTTGACCGACACATCTGGAATGCCGACTAACAACGCTTCATCACTGGCACTTTGGTAAACCCGTTGTTCGACAGCCACTCGATATTTTGGACGCAAATAAGGTGTTAAAGCATCTGCGATCGCCACAATTAGTCGAGCATGAACTTCCGCCCATAATTGTGGCTGTTCAAGATAGGGATTCATCCCTGGAAAAGGAGACGACATAAGTAGAAATCAAGAGCTTATAGTCAATCGTATCCAATGGTCGCTGAGGGGCGATCGCACTCAAGAAAAACCCCTCATTTTTCTACTATGACCTGAGTGGACACCGTAGAACAATGAGGGAGCGGAGTAACGCTTCAGAGAGATTTGTATCCGGTTAGCAATCCCACCTTGCCACAACAAAATGGGCTGCGAATTTACGCCTCATCCAGAGCCGCAATTCCAGGTAGTTCCTTGCCTTCCAGAAGTTCTAAGCTGGCACCGCCACCGGTAGAAATGTGGCTCATTTGCTCGGCGACACCCACCTTTTCAACTGCCGCTACGGAGTCGCCACCGCCAATAATCGTGGTGGTTCCAGTTTTGGTCAGGTCTGCCAGTGTCCGAGCAATTCCTTCCGTACCTGCCGCAAACTTATCAAACTCAAACACACCCATGGGACCATTCCAGATCACGCTCTTGCAGCTCGATAGCGCTTCTTGGAAAACCTTCACCGAGTCGGGTCCAATATCCAGTCCCATCCAGCCGTCGGGAATCGCTTCCACGCTCACGGTTTGAGAGTTGGCATCAGCAGCGAAGTTGTCTGCTACCACGACATCAGTCGGCAGCAACAGTTCTACACCCTTCTCTTTGGCTTTCGCTTCCAGAGTTTTCGCCAGTTCCAGAAATTCGTCTTCCACCAGCGACTTACCGACACTCAGACCACGCGCTTTATAGAAGGTGAAGATCATGCCACCGCCGATCAGCAGCTTATCTACTTTTTCTAGCAGGGTTTCGATCACGGTGATTTTGCTGGAAACTTTAGAACCACCGATGATTGCCGCTAACGGACGCTGAGGAGTTTCGATCGCCGCTTGCAAATACTTCAGTTCTTTCTCGATCAGGAAGCCAGCCACCGAAGGCTTGAGGTAGTGAGTCACCCCTTCGGTAGAAGCGTGGGCGCGGTGAGCCGTTCCAAAGGCATCGTTGACATAAAGATCGGCAACCGAGGCAAGTTGCTTGGCAAATTCGGGATCATTCTTTTCTTCACCGGGATGGAAGCGGACATTCTCCAGCAGGAGCACATCCCCGTTCTGCATTGCCGCTACTTTCGCCGCCACATCATCGCCAATACAATCATCGGTCTTCGTGACGGGCTTACCGAGCAGTTCCGACAACCGATTGGCAACCGGAGTCAACCGAAACTTGTCTGCCACCCGTGAGGCAAAATCATCACCCTTGGGACGACCGAAGTGGCTGCTGAGAATCACCTTGGCACCCTTAGAGGTCAATTCTTGAATGGTGGGCAGAGCGGCACGAATCCGCGTATCGTCAGTAATATTAAGCTGTCCATCTAAAGGAACGTTAAAATCTGCCCGGACGAGAACCCGCTTTCCAGATAAGTCAGCAGACGATAAGTTTGCTACAGTCTTCTTGGGCACCGAACCAACCTCCTGAATAAGTCTTTTTACCTATTTGTATTTTCCATGATTTTGAGCCATCAGGAAATGAGTAATTGAAATATTTCTTAAAAAATCTCCAAGCTGGAGTTATTGATCCGGGGTCAAACCCCGCTGCTCTGGTTCAGCGATAACCCCTGATTATGAGAAATCGATCGCGACTCCTACAATGACTAATCAGAGCGAATGCACCGACCTAAAGTTTTACTGATCACTGGGAGATACCTGTCATGTTTAAAACGATCCTGTTCCCGATCGACCAAAGCCGAGAATCGCGGCAAGCTGCCGAAACCGTGGCTGAGTTGGTCAAATTCCATAACAGTCGCCTGATTATTCTGTCAGTGGTGGAAGATGCAGAAGAAGTGGCAGCGTCTGGCGATGTGATGGCTTCTCCTCAGGCGATCGCGGAATTATTAGAAAGTGCCAAAACTCTATTTTCCCAGCAGGGCATTGAATCGGAAGCGGTAGAACGGCAAGGGAAACCTGCCTTTACCATTTGCGATGTCGCCGATGAACTGGATGTGGATTTAATTGTGATGGGCTGTCGCGGCATGGGGTTAACCGAGGAAGGAGCCGCCGAAAGTGTCACAAATCGCGTGATTAATCTCTCACCCTGCCCCGTGTTGATTGTGCCGTAGCCATCTGGTGATGTGATATGCCCCGTGCCGGAAAAAATGTGCGCGTTTTGGCATTTCGTCGCCGGATCAAAGCGATGCAGTTCTTTTTGGCAACGGGTGTATTGCTGGTGCTTCCGATCGGTCTGTATTGGCTCGCCCAACAGCTATTTGCGATCGTTCGGTTAGCTAATGCTGCCACGATCGCCCCTTTAGTTTTCTGGCTATATCCCATCACTCTCGCGATCGCGGGATTTACCACCTTCCGAGGGGTTTACCTGTGGAAACGGGCAAACCATGCTGACCAAGGAGCCAGAGCCGAAGAAGAAATTGCCCACCTGCTAGAGTCCCTCAAGTCCCAGGGATGGCAGATTGAGTATGGTGTGCAGGATCGCCAGGTTGGTGATGTCGATGTGTTTCTGATTTCTCCTAAGGGCAAGGCTTACACGATCGATGTCAAATCCCATCGAGGCTATGTGTTTGCCCACCAGAATCAGCTTTATCGCAAGTTGGGACAGAGTACCATCTCGTTTGAAAAGGATTTTCTCAGTCAGGCAAAGCGCCAAGCCGTAGTAATGAAAGAACGACGCGGACTGAAATTTGTCACGCCAGTGATTGTGTTCTCCGATGCCACTGTGAAAATTATGGACAACCCGATCGCCGGAGTCCATGTCCTACATCGCCACAACCTATTGGACTGTTTACGCACACTGGAGTAAGACAAGAGTCTCGATCGCGAGCTTGATTATGTTTATATTGTCGAATGAATTGAAGTTGAGCAAACGGTCTGGTTACGGGTTCAGAAATTTTGACAATTTTCAGTTATGCTGCTTAATCTGCTGGCATTTAGCTGTTGATTAAGCATAACTCAGACGATAGAACCAGATCGATTGCAATTGTAAAGTTGATGTAAACCTTAGAGTATTTATTAGTAAAGTTGATTATTTCACTGAACTTAAATGGGTACATTGAGTTCAGTTCTATTAGCACTGTTTTCTTCGGTTAAACAGTCAAGGAGACAATATGCAAAATCTTTCTGTTCGGACAAAGAAATTTGCTGGTTTAGTCGTGTTGGGTCTAGCCGTACTTGGTCTAACGGCGGGTGCCGCCTGGGCACAGCAGGCATGTTGTGGATCAAACGCACCCTGTTGTGAAGAAAAAGCACCCTGTTGCGATTAATCGGGTGACTGGGGCAGAAAGTCTACAGAACAAGGGTAAATTTTCTGCCCACTGCTTAACCCTCAGTTATTGAATTACCCTTCCAGGCGCTACGAAATAGTGGCAGGGTAGAGGCTTTGCGATCGCACCTCCCTGACCAGATGAGTTGAATCGGGTTGGACTCTAGAGCGATACTGACAAAGCCGTTAGGAATCATGCAAGTATTTTGAGCCAGTCTGTTTTTCCAGCCTTTCAGCCGATCGCCCTGATAACCACAACACCGACCGGATTCCAAACCTTACAACGGTTGGGAGCGATCGGGACACTATGGTTGCCGGAAGCCATTGTTACTACCCACCCATCCGAAATTCTGCCCAATCAAACTATTCAGGTTTATACCGAGCCACTCAAAACCCTGCTGGCTAACCTGTGGTCATCGCATCAGGCATTCGTTTTCTGTTTATCAACCGGGGCAGTCGTTCGCTTAATCGCACCCTTGTTGCAAGACAAAGCCACCGATCCCGCCGTGATTGTGATTGATCAAGCGGGTCAGTTTGTGATCAGTGTATCCGGTGGTCATCAAGCCGGGGGCGATCGCTTGACGCAGGGAATCGCGCGGCAACTGGGAGCCACTCCGGTACTAACAGGGGCGGCAAATCATTTGAACTTACCTGGCATTGATATTCTGGGAGAGCCGTTTGGTTGGGTCAAAGGTAGGGGTGACTGGACGGGGGTGAGTGCCGCGATCGCCCGTCAATTACCTGTAGAAGTGATCCAGGAAACCGGATCAACCCTCTGGCAATCCCATTTACCTGCCGAGCATCCGTTTCAGTTTGGCTTCCCAGAACATACGGCGACTGACCAGGAAACCCGACCCACTCCCGCCGCCCGAATTTGGATCTCACCCCTACAACGGCAATTTGCGACTGACTCCAATTTTCCTAAAGTCCAGTGGCATCCCAGAGTCCTGTGGGTCGGGATCGGCTGTGAACGAGGGACACCCAAAACCGTAATTGCCCAAGCCATTCAGCAGGTGTTTCAAGCCCACCATCTAGCAGAAGCCGCGATCGCAGGTATTGCCACGATCGACCTGAAAGCCGATGAAGTCGGTTTGCTGGAATTCTGCCAGGAGCGACAGTTACCGCTGCGCTGCTTTACCGCCGATACCTTAGCGACGATTCCCGTTCCCCATCCCTCCTCTATTGTTGAAGCCGAAGTCGGGACTCCCAGTGTGGCGGAGGCTGCCGCGATCGTGGCTAGTTGGGGAGATAGGGGAGATAGGGTAACTCCTCTTGGCTCCTCATCCTCCTCACTGTCCTCATCCCCCTCACCTCCCTCACCCTCCCCATCCTCCTCACCACTCCGCGTCACCAAACAGATCTTCCGTCTAGAAGGACAGCCCGGAGCCGTGACGATCGCGATCGCCCAGGCAGATCAGGAATACACCGGACGAATCGGTAAACTCTGGCTAGTGGGAACGGGACCGGGAGAATTAGCCCAAATTACGCCAGCCGCTCAAACCGCGATCACGCAAGCCGATGTGGTGATTGGTTACTCTCTGTATATTGATCTGATTCGATCGCTATTCCGTCCGGGGCAAATTGTTGAAGCACTACCGATTACTCAAGAGCGGCAGCGAGCCGAACGGGCGATCGCCTTGGCGCAGTGGGGTTTAACCGTGGCGGTTGTCTCGTCGGGGGATTGTGGGATTTACGGCATGGCAGGATTAGTGCTGGAACAACTACGGGCGCAGGACTGGGACGGGCAAACGCCAGAGGTGCAAGTATTTCCTGGAATTACCGCCCTCCAAGCGGCAGCCTCTCGCGTCGGTGCGCCGTTGATGCATGATTTTTGTGCCATTAGTTTGAGTGATTTGCTGACTCCGTGGAATGTGATCGAAAAACGGTTACAGGCAGCGGCTCAGGCAGATTTTGTTGTGGCATTGTATAACCCGAAATCTCAAACTCGGACGGAACAAATTGCGATCGCCCAACGCATCTTTCTTCAGCATCGTGATCCGCAAACTCCGGTAGCTCTGGTTCGTTCCGCCTATCGTGCCACTGAGCAGATTACCCTGACGACGTTAGGAGAATTGCTCAATCAACCGATCGATATGCTGACGACTGTATTAATCGGCAATCAAAGCACTCGCCGCCATGCCGATTGGCTGATTACTCCTCGCGGTTATTTGGGATTTGACCCAGAGTAAACACTTGCTTCTACACTGAGAAAGGTTAGGTGTCTCAAAACTAAACACTCATGATGGCTGTAGTTTTCCAGTTTGTGCGATCGCGTCTTCTCGGATTGATGGCTACGTTACTAACAATGGCTGTCATGTTCTTGGTGAATTTCACTTATGTCCTGCCTGCACAAGCGGCGGCAAGTTCAGCGGCAGTCGGAAGAACCTTTTCCCAGCAATATGCTCCCCCAGCAGCCTATGACAGTGCAGAATTGACCGGAGAGGATTTTTCGGGACAGGAATTGCGAACAGCAGAGTTTGCCAACGCCAATTTGAATGGGGCAAATTTTACAAAGGCGAATCTGGAAGGGGCAGTCTTTAGTGCTTCAGCGATCGCGGATGCGACGTTTCATCAAGCCAATTTGAATCAAGCCATGATGGACACGATTCGGCTGATGCGGGTCGATTTAAGTGATGCGATTCTGACCAATGCCATGATGTTGCGGACGGAATTCCGGGATGTCAATATCACTGGAGCCGATTTTACGGATGCCATTTTGGACAAATATCAACTGAAGCAACTCTGTGCGATCGCCAGTGGGACGAATTCTGTGACTGGCGTAGATACACGAGACTCTTTGGGCTGTCGGTAAGGAATACAGGTTATGGTGCAACGAGTTGGGGTGATTGGCGGCGGACAATTAGCCTGGATGATGGCAGGAGCCGCCACGAAGTTAGGGGTGGAATTAGTGGTGCAAACTCCAGCCACTTCTGATCCGGCTGTGACGATCGCGGCAAATACGGTGCTGGCTCCGGTCGCTGATGCCGCTGCGACTGCCCAACTCGCGGCACAAACCGAAGTGATTACCTTTGAAAATGAATTCGTTGATCTGGTGGCTTTATCAGCATTAGCCGATCGCGGTGTTTGCTTCCGTCCCAAGTTGTCTGTTCTACAGCCATTGCTAGACAAGTTTGATCAACGGTCTTATTTGCAGAATTTGGGGTTGCCAACTCCTAAGTTCTGGGCATTTAATCCGTCAGATGAGGGAGATAAGGAAGTGTTCTGGTCATTTCCGATCGTCCTGAAAACGCGGCGGCATGGCTATGACGGACAGGGGACATTTATTCTCAGAAATCAGGCAGAGTTACAGGCAACGATCGAGCGGTTGCCTCATGTGCCTCTGTTAGTAGAGGAATTCGTGCCCTTCGATCGAGAGTTAGCGGCGATCGCAGCGAGATCGGTCACTGGTGAAATTGCTCTATACCCGATCGTCGAAACGCAGCAAGAACAGCAAGTCTGTCGGCGGGTATTTGCGCCAGCGTCAGTCTCCCCATCTGTGCTCACACAAGTCGAGGCGATCGTCCGGACACTGCTTACGGGTCTGGATGCGGTGGGCATCTTTGGGATTGAATTATTCCTTACTAAGGACGATCAGGTACTGGTGAACGAAATTGCCCCCCGTACCCACAACTCCGGTCACTTTACTCTGGATGCCTGTACTACATCTCAGTTTGAACAACATCTCCGGGCAGTGAGTGGTTTACCGTTAGGCGATCCAGCCATGCGATCGCCTGCCGCTGTCATGGTCAATCTCTTGGGCTATGAACACTCCCAGAGCGATTACCTGAGCCAACGCCAGCAGTTAGCGGCACTACCGGGAGCACATGTTCACTGGTATGGCAAAACAGAATCCCGACCGGGACGTAAATTAGGGCATGTCACGGTTTTATTACCTGAGAACGATCGGTCGCAATTGGATCAGGTTGCGGCGGCGATCGAATCAATTTGGTACACCTCCTAACCCAAATGCCCCCTCTAAGTCAGCCCAAACGGTCTTGGTTACTTCTGATCATCAGCTTTCTCTGGGCGTTCTTGACTGGAGTATTTTTAACGCTACCGAGCTTGCAGGGGATCCAGTGGATTGCCTTTGTCGTCGCGATCGTGTTTTCTGCGGCGGTCAGCTATCTGGGGCGTAAAGGGCTGTGGCTAGGTATAGGGTTCACGCTGGTGGTGTGCTACCGCATTGCTGGGTTGGGCGAACCTGCGATCGTCATTTACATGGTTGGCATGACGATAGGACTGAACTTTGTTCTATTCAGTGCTACCGCCAAACAACTCCGGCAAAGGCATAGTTCAGCCAAAACTTTTTTCCAATTAACCATAACTTCTTTGAGCGCTTTAGGGTTAGGTTGGCTAGCTGGAGCCCTAGGAGGCTGATTTCATCGAACTTTTACTAATCCCGACTAAATTTATCGGGTATGTTTGACGGGCTTTTGTGCCTCGTGTTACTATCGGGCGCATTGGTAGAAAAACACTCTAATCCAGCTTCTTCAGAGAGACGTAGACCCATGACTCAGGCAACCCAACTCCCAACGCAGCAGTCCACCACGGCGACCTTCCGGGCGCTGAAGTGTAAAGAATGTGGTGAAGAGTACGAACTCAAGGCAATTCACGTCTGTGAACTTTGCTTTGGGCCGTTAGAAGTTGCTTATGATTACGATGCCCTGCGGCGGCAGGTGACTCGCGAAAGTATTCAAGCGGGTCCACACTCGATCTGGCGTTATCGTCCATTCCTACCTGTAGCAACTGATACCCCGATCGATGTGGGAACAGGTCTAACTCCATTAGTCCAAGCCAAGCGGTTGGCGCGTCGTCTGGGTCTGAACAAGCTGTATATCAAAAATGATGCGGTCAACATGCCCACCCTCAGCTTCAAGGATCGGGTGGTATCGGTTGCCTTGACTCGCGCTCGGGAATTGGGCTTCTCTACGGTGTCCTGCGCCAGCACTGGCAATCTGGCAAACTCCACAGCGGCGATCGCGGCTCATGCAGGTCTAGATTGCTGTGTCTTCATTCCGGCTGATCTGGAAGCGGGTAAAGTCATGGGGACGTTGATCTACAGTCCTACCGTGATGGCAGTGCAAGGCAATTACGACCAGGTGAATCGCCTCTGTTCCGAAGTGGCAAATACCCACGGTTGGGGCTTCGTTAATATCAACCTGCGTCCCTACTACTCGGAAGGCTCGAAGACGCTGGGTTATGAAGTCGCAGAACAACTGGGTTGGCAACTACCGGATCACATTGTTGCTCCTCTAGCTTCGGGTTCGCTGTTTACCAAGATCTACAAAGGTTTCCGCGAATTTGTCGATGTGGGCTTAGTCGAAGACAAGCATGTGCGCTTCAGTGGGGCTCAGGCAGAGGGTTGCTCTCCGATCGCCCAGGCTTACCGCGAAGGTCGGGACTTTATCTCCCCCGTCAAGCCGAATACCATCGCCAAGTCGATCGCGATCGGGAATCCGGCGGATGGTGTGTATGCCGTCGATATTGCTCGGAAAACCAACGGTAACATTGAGTCGGTCACGGATGCTGAGATTGTCGAAGGGATTAAGTTGCTGGCTGAAACCGAAGGGATCTTTACGGAAACCGCAGGTGGTACAACTGTAGCGGTGCTGAAGAAACTGGTGGAAGCAGGCAAAATTAACCCCGATGAAACCACGGTTGTTTACATCACGGGGAATGGATTAAAAACTCAAGAAGCGGTGCAGGGATATGTTGGCGAACCCCTGACGATTGAGCCAAAATTGGATAGCTTTGAGCGAGCTTTGGAACGCTCCCGTACCCTCGATCGCCTGGAATGGCAACAGGTATTGGTTTAAGTCGGTTTTCTAGCTGGGTGATCACGGATTTGGGCAACGCAAGTCGTGAAACCGAATTCTGATCATCATCGGCTAACCGTCACGATTGATTCCTTACTTCACTATCTACTAACTACGCCCTATGTCCGTTAAAGTTCTGATTCCAACCCCTTTGCAAAAACTGACCAACAATCAAGCCACGGTTGAATGTAATGGTAGTTCGATCGCCGAACTACTGGATGCATTGGAACAAAGCTGTCCGGGGATCAAAGCTCGGTTATGTGATGATAAGGGCGAACTGCGCCGCTTCGTCAATTTCTATGTCAACAGCGAAGACATCCGCTTCTTAGAGGGCATCAAAACCCCGTTGAAAGAAGGCGATGAAGTCAGCATCATTCCAGCGATCGCGGGTGGCTAACCCCAGTTGATTGCTGATTCACAAACATCCCCCAGGTGATCCCGGCGATCGCTCTGGGGGGTGTTTCAGCCTGAGAACCGCTATACAACCAGGAAATTTTGCATTACATAACTGGCAAGCTGCCGTCCAGCCATTAGCCCATCCTGGTTAGAAGATTCTACGTGAATGCCACCATAGATGCGGCTGCGTCCCGCTTCATTGGCGGCTTGCTCAAAACTCCGATAGGAGCGGATAACGCCCGGTAAACCATCGGTAGTTGTGGAGAAACTGTAATTATTGCCAAATAAATAGGACAACATGGAACTAGCCGCTCCACTAAAGGTGCTGTGTCCGGAAATGTAATCCGGGAAGGGTGGTGTATTAATTAACGGTGTCCAGGTGGGAGCGGAGGATGCCCGGATGGCTTGAATCGGACGGCATTGGTTATAGGCATACTTGGCATCCCAGGCGACAATGCCAGCATCTGCCAGGCTAATATTCAGCATGGCAAACAGACGGGCATCCTCAAACAAACTGGTGTTTTCTCGCCGAGCAATATCCTCTGCAATATCATTCCAGTGACCAGGAGGGGTATAGGTGCCACTGCCATCTGCCCAAAATAGGGCAATTTCGGTTTGGTCAGCCGTTCTCTGGGAATTAACATTGCCCCCTAGCCGCCGTACCTCATCTATCTCAGATTGAAACTGGGCACTGGTAAAAGCAGGTGGTCCAGCCGGACGGAATTGGTCATCGCTGGTCATCGCAAAAGGTCTGACGAATGGCCATTGCGGCAGTAGCGCTGGAGCAAAGTTGGGGGCTGTAGGATGCCAGTATTCATCTCCAGCGAGAGGCGTGTAGGCAACGGTAGCATTCGCTCCATCATTACTCCGAGCGGACAGGATGAGATTGGCAACCGCCGTGCCGATCGCCAAGCCATTTTGTTCCGAAGCGCCATCGGCAACGCGAGCCAAAGTATTCGCTAATGCGGCATCAAACGTGGCTTTCTGATTGGGATATAAGCTAATCAGCGTTTGGTAGGCGGCTCCTGCTACGGCTGCGATCGCAGAGGTTCCCCGGGGTGCGTTAACGGTTGTGCAATACTGTTGCCCTAAATGCACGATCGAATTCACTGCGTCATAAATGGCGGCATGAACGATCGCCATATTCCGGGCCGCATAAGGGGGAGGAGTACCGGCGGCTTTAATCGCTTGCAGCGTGACCTGGTTCCAGTCCAATACGACATTGTCATCGCTATAGCCCTGGAGCGTATCCGCATAGTTCCGTAAGGTTTTGGGTCGGCTATCTGCTTGCCAACTGAAGCGATAGGGAGTATTGCCACTATTGGCATGAATCCGCACATAATAAGTACCGGCTTCTAGAACAATGCGTAAGGTTTCAGACGTTGTACCGTTGTTACTGGAGGTGTGAATCACCCGTCCATTCTGATTGAGTAATGCCAAATCGGCATCGGCTTGTAGCCCATTTAATGATAGGTTGAGAACACTATCCTTCCTTAGTTTGAAGCAAAATAAATCATCGGTATCCTCTGTGCCAACGCGATCGAATACGGATTGATTTCGACTTTTAACTTTAATTTTTCTAACAGTATCCGCTGGCTCATGGCTACGGAAGCGAAATCTGCCAGATTGGCTAGAGTCACTATTCGTTGAATGGTTTGGATTTAGTAGATCTCCGCCATATTGATAGATGCTTGAGTGCTGTTCTGAACGGTTAGATGGTGTCAGCGAACTAGGCATGAAACCTCACTTCAAATCCCCTGATTTATTCATAAGTTGCCGGAACTTAATTACAGAGTTCCCACAAATAAAAGCTGGAATAACAGGAAAAAGCTTTGCTCAAAGCTCGGCATTTCTAGCTCAAAGTCAAACTAATTTTCTTAGGGAAATTGCGAGTAAATCAGGTTTACTATTGGCAGGTTTAATGGCTACTGATGCCATCTGATCAAATTACCTCCGTGGATTTACAGGAAATAGCTGCTGCTTTGATACGTTCATCGATGCGATCGCTCTGACAACAGGCTGTGCTTTCCCATCGGGTTGCCGCGATCGCGGCATAACGGGTGAAGTTGAGATTATCTGGAACGTCATAGTTTGTTAAAGTCAAGCCATACCCTTCCTTACTCTGCCTGGAGAAGTCCTTATGTTGCGCCTGGAGCATGTCAGCAAAATTTATCCCACCGGAGAAGTCCTGAAGGATGTGAATTGGGAAGTGAAACCGGGCGATCGCATTGGGTTGGTTGGAGTCAACGGGGCAGGAAAAACCACGCAACTGAAGATTGTCGCCGGTGAAATTGAACCGACCGCCGGGGAAGTGATTCGTCCTGCCAGTTTACGGATTGCTTACCTGACCCAGGAGTTTGAGGTTGATCCCAGTCGGACTGTGCGGGAGGAGTTTTGGCGAGCCTTTCGGGAAGCCAACGATGTGCATGAACGGTTAGCACAGGTGCATCGCGAGATGGAAACGGCAGATCCCGAACAACTGGACAAGCTCATTCACGAAATGGATCGATTGCAGCGCCAATTTGAAGCGATGGATGGCTATGTCTTAGATACTCGGGTTGAGAAAATTCTGCCCGAACTGGGCTTTGCGTTGGAGGATGGCGATCGTCTGGTCAGTGCCTTTAGTGGCGGTTGGCAGATGCGGATGAGTTTAGGCAAGATTTTGCTGCAAACTCCCGATTTATTGTTATTGGATGAACCAACAAACCATTTGGACTTAGAAACGATCGAATGGCTAGAAACTTACCTGAAGGGGATCGAAACCCCAATGGTAATCGTCTCCCATGACCGGGAGTTTCTCGATCGCCTCTGTACTCAAATTGTCGAAACGGAGCGTGGTGTTTCTACGACTTATTTAGGGAACTACTCCGCCTACTTGCAGCAGAAGGAAGAAAACCGGCAAGCCCAACAAAGTGCCTATGAAAGCCAACAGAAGGAATTAGAAAAACAACAGGCATTCGTCGATCGCTTCCGGGCGAGTGCCACCCGCAGCACCCAAGCCAAGAGCCGTGAAAAGCAATTAGAGAAAATTGAACTGATTGAAGCTCCCGATGCCGGACTAAGAACCTTAAAGTTTCACTTTCCGCCATCTCCCCGCAGCGGTCGAGAAGTCGTACTGATTAAGGATTTAACCCATGCCTACGATGACAGAATTTTGTTTCTGGGGGCAGAATTGTTGATCGAACGGGGCGATCGCATCGCAATTCTGGGTCCCAATGGGGCGGGAAAATCGACGCTGTTACACCTGATCATGGGCATGGAAGCGGCAACCGAAGGAACCGTAAAACTCGGCGACCATAACGTGATCCCCGGTTATTTTGAACAGAATCAGGCAGAAGCTCTGGATCTAGAGAAGACCGTGATGGATACCATCCACGATGAAGTGCCCAGTTGGACGAATGAAGAGGTTCGCACCTTGCTCGGACGGTTTCTGTTCAGTGGCGAGATGGTGTTTAAGCAGGTCGGAGCCTTAAGTGGCGGCGAAAAAGCCCGATTAGCTCTGGCTAAAATGCTACTGCGTCCAGCCAATCTATTGATCCTAGATGAACCGACGAATCACTTAGATATTCCGGCGAAGGAAATGCTGGAGGATGCCTTACAGAATTACGATGGCACCGCGATCGTCGTCTCCCACGATCGGTACTTTATCTCCCAGGTTGCCAATAAGATTGTAGAAATTCGGGAGGGTGAATTACTGCTCTATCGGGGCGACTATCATTACTATCTCGACAAAATTGCTGAGGAAAAAGAAAAAACTCGACTAGCGGCGATCGAAGCCGAAAAAGTGGCGAAAACAGCGGCGAAACGAGCCAAACAGAAGGAGAAGGAAAAAGCGAAGAAAGCTCAAAAGTAAGGGAGTCTGGCGATCGGTGTGGGATAGACTGAGCGACGTTATATATAGGCTGAATCAGAAGTTCCAGCCTGAAGCCACTCCCTGACGATTGACCGCAGCAGATGATGGGGATCACTCACGATCGTAGATTCCGAAGAAACCATTTAGTTTCAAGGTAGCGTTGGCAAAATCTGTTACAACGATCATTAATCCTAGTGTCTGATCCCCTTGCCAATTTGCCTATGCACTCGGTAATTGCTGGGGCTGGGTTTGCCATTTCGGTAAAATATCATTACAGTTTCCTGACACTCTCGTATTTGCACTAGCTTCGAGAGAGTGGGTGGCAATGTTATGATTTGCGGAAGAATTCATTCACGGAAGGCATGGTTTTATGGCGCAAGCGCCTATCTCTCCAGTTGTATTAATTATCCTGGATGGCTGGGGGTATCGCGAGGACACAGACGGGAACGCCGTGGCAGCCGCTAAGACTCCTGTCATGAGCAGTTTGTGGCAGGCATATCCTCACACCTTAATTCGCACTTCTGGCAAGGATGTCGGGTTGCCAGAGGGTCAAATGGGGAATTCTGAGGTAGGGCATCTCAACATTGGAGCCGGACGGGTAGTTCCGCAAGAATTAGTCAGGATTTCCGATGCGGTTGAAGATGGCACACTGCTGAGCAACTCTGCCCTGGTGAAAATTTGTCAAACCGTCAAGCGGAATAACGGCAAGCTCCATCTGGTCGGACTGTGTTCCGAGGGAGGCGTACATTCCCATGTCACCCACCTGCTGGGTCTACTGGACATGGCAAAGGAGCAAATGCTGACGGATGTTTGCATTCATGTAGTGACGGATGGACGGGATACACCACCCACCTCTGGGAAGCACTCAATTCAACAGATTGTGGATTACTCCGAGCAGCTTGGCATTGGGCGGATCGTCACTTTAAGCGGACGCTATTACAGCATGGATCGCGATCGTCGTTGGGATCGGGTACGGCGGGCATACAACATCATGACCCAGGATGGCTCTGGGGACGGGCGATCGGTCTTAGAAGTATTACAAGCCTCCTATGATGCCGGAGTCACCGATGAGTTTGTGGTACCGACTCGGATTGCTCCTGGTGCAGTTGAACCGGGAGACGGCGTGATTTTCTTCAACTTCCGTCCCGATCGGGCGCGGCAACTGACCCAAGCCTTTGTCGATCCCAAGTTCCAGGGTTTCGATCGGGAGATGATCCCATCCCTGGCGTTTGCCACATTTACCCAATACGACCCCTCGCTAACCGTTGAAGTGGCATTTGAGCCCCAGAACCTCAGTAACATTCTGGGCGAAGTGATTGCGAACCACGGCTTGCGCCAATTCCGCACTGCCGAAACGGAAAAATACGCCCATGTCACCTACTTTTTTAATGGGGGGATTGAGGAACCCTTTCCCGGTGAAGATCGGGAACTGATCCCCAGTCCTCAGGTAGCAACCTACGATCGCGCTCCCGCTATGTCCGCCGTTGCCGTGACGGATACGGTGATTGCCGCGATCGAGCGTCGGATCTATTCGCTGATTGTGATCAACTATGCGAATCCGGATATGGTGGGGCATACGGGCAATATGGATGCTGCAATTCAGGCATTGGAAACCGTAGATGCTTGCCTCGGTCGGTTACTGGAAAGCATTAGCCGCGCCGGAGGAACCGCGTTGATCACCGCCGATCACGGTAATGCAGAGTTGATGTGGGATGAGCAAGGGAATCCCTGGACTGCCCATACCACCAATCCAGTGCCATTGATTTTGATTGAAGGGGAAGGGGTGAAGATTCCCGGTCATGGTACCGATGTCACTCTGCGATCGGATGGACGGTTGTCAGATATTGCGCCCACGATTCTGGATATTCTCAAAGTTCCCCAGCCCCCGGAAATGACTGGACGTTCGATGATCCAGGCGGCTGATTTTGATGTGCGGGCAAACCGGACTCCGGTGAAAGTCGCACGTTAGGGCATTAAGGCAAAATCAGTTTGCGATAGACTAGAGGACGGTGGATGTTTAGCCGCTCCATCGTCTCGTTTTGAGCTAACACCGAATCTTGTTCATCAAAAGGTTTTCACATGTCGCTGACTGCTGTCCTGCAAATTATCTGGTCGCTTTCTGCCCTGGGATTGATCGTTTTGGTCTTACTTCATAGTCCTAAAGGCGATGGTTTAGGCGGATTAGGGGGACAGGCGCAATTGTTTACCAGTACCAAGAGTGCTGAAACGACTCTGAATCGTGTGACCTGGGCGTTAACTGCCATTTTTATGGGCATGACGGTCATCCTCAGTTCTAATTGGTTGCCTCGCTAACTGACCCCATGTGAACTGGTTCCCGGATGTGACCCAGGCAAAGGTGCGATCGTGGCTGAAATCCTGTCTTGCCTTTATGGTGGGACTGGCGATCGTGAGTTGGGGATCTACTGCATTCTCCTGGTCGATGCCGACGGATGGATTGCAGCTAAAGCATGATCCTGGTTCAAACACAGAGTTGGCTCAGGCAGGGAAGCGGGATGTGCCTTTCCAAGTCCATCCTCTGCCGCCAACTTTGGCACAATGGCAGGACAAACAGGCAAGTGGAGATTATTTTGACCAGATCCAGCCTGTGAATGTGGGCTACTTAGTCTGGTCAGACTTTCCAGTGAAGGTATTTGTGGAACCCGTGGAGACTAATCCACCCAATGCTTTTACTGCCCAGCGATCGCAGGGTTGGGTAAAGGCGGTGCTCCAGGCGATCCAGGAGTGGAACGCTTACTTACCGCTCACGGTGGTTAACCAGGCGGAGGAAGCTGATATCATAATTTGGCGATCGACTCCTCCCTTACGACTCAGTTCAGAACCGTCAAATAGCTCACAACCAACCCCATCCCCTCGGTTCCAGATTCGTGCCCGGAATGCGGAAACTCGCTACGAAATTTACGTTAAACGGACTCCGGCTGAAACAAAGGCGGCAACTGCGATCGCCTTAGCCCATCGCTTTACGATCTATTTACGACCCGATCAACCCCTAGCCTATACCCTGGCAACCGCCCGCCATGAGTTAGGTCATGCGCTAGGGATTTGGGGGCATAGCTTACTCCCGACGGATGCCCTGTATACTACTCAGGTAGCGCAACCACCGACTATTTCTGTACGGGATGTGAATACCTTAAAACGGGTGTATGAACAGCCAACTCGTTTGGGCTGGCAGATGTCATCGTGAGTGGCACATCACCTTCCAGGTGACTCCATACAGGCGGCGATCGAGGTCAAAATCACTAAAGTGAACCAGCACCGGGGGAGCAAGATCCTGCCAAGCAACCGGCTGGAAGCCTAAACGGCTATAGAACCATTGCAACTTCGGTTTACAGACCAGATAAATCGGTTGGTGGGTAGTTTGAGTCAGGCTTTGGACTAAACAGGCTCCCAACGATCGTCGCCGCCAGTCGGGATGAATGAATAGGTGATATAACACGCAAAACTCAGCGTAATGCCCCAGCGCCGCACAGCCAACGGGCACCCCATTACACTCGATCACATGATAGAGCGACCAGTTAAATAAGGGCTCGGTGGGAATGAGGAGCAGATATAGGAATAGCGTACAGATCGAGAGAAACGCCGCACCACAGGAATAGAACAATAGCATCACTACCAGCAGTTTCCAGGGCTGGGCGATCGGCTGCTGTAAGAGCCACTGTTCTAGAGCGATCGCGACCCCCAGGGCAGCTAACCGCAGGACTCGATAAGCCAGCATCCGTAAATCAAAGGCGAAGGCTTCTGTCCAGATTAGCCCTAGCACAAATTTTTGCAGTATCCACTGGTCAGTCACTTGAGCCGAACGGATTAAACAGTGCCAGGGTAGAGAAAAGATCAGTTCAGCCATGTCTTTGCTCTAGCCATGCCCGCATCTTGCCGGGATTGAGTAATCCGTAGGGATCAACCTGTTCCTTAAATGCCAACTGTTCCACATCCACCGTTTTCATGCCACCATCCTCCAGAATATACGTGTGAGGATTGAAGATAATGGCCCCCTCAGCTTCGTGATCGGCAATAATCTGGTTTAACCGCTTCTCGGTGGTATAGCGTACCAGTTGCAAGCCGATCGGGTGCATCGTACCCATGGCTCGGGCAAACTCCAGGTGCATCATGACTTCGTCACCATAGCGGTGATACATTTGCTCAACCAGCTTCAGGTCTGGATCCGCCGGAAATAGGGTTTGCAGATAGGTTAAGGAGGCATCCACACAACGGGCGTGGAGGGTCGTATGATTCCAGGAATATTCCATCAACGTCACCCCTTTTGCCGCTTCCTGAGCCGTCTTCTCGTAACAGAAATGACCACTAAATTCTTTGACCAGTTCGTGAAAGGGTTCCAAACAGCATTCAGCTACCATGACTAATACCGCATGATGAGATGCCGGAATCGTCGATCGCAGGGCAGTGAAATAGGTGGGAATCGGATCGGCGCATACCGTCACCAATTTTTTGATCAACCCATCACTATGGGCAATTGCCTGACCAAACCGAGCCGCCGCCATAAAGTCGGAAAAGCTAACGATCGCTTCTGCCCAGGCATAGGCAGGGGCTAAGGGAATTTCAAGTTCGGTGATGATGCCATTCGTCCCATAGGCATGATTCACCTTTTGCACATCGTCCCCCCGCAGTTCGATCACACGGGGTTGATCTTCCATCGTTACCACCCGCAGGGCTAATAGATTCCCGCGATCGCGCAGTTGTCCATAGGTGATTGAGCCAATGCCGCCACTCCCTCCAGCAATAAAGCCTCCGATCGTCGCAGTACGGTAGGTAGAGGGAGCCATGCGAATTTCCCACCCGATCTCGCGGGATTGTTTATCGATCGCTGCCAGTTTCACTCCCGGTTCCACACAGGCAATTCCCGGCTTCATCCACTTCACAGCCTGCATCCGGGTTAAGTCGAGGATGACTCCGCCTGCCAACGGCATACATTGTCCATAGTTGCCAGTGCCTGCCCCCCGCACAGTAATGGGGACACGATGCCGAACACATGCCTCAGCCACCCGCAGCACCTCGGCTTCGTTGGCAGCTCGAACCACTAAATCACCACATTTATCACTGAGAATGGGTTGTAGGACGGGACTAAAGTAATAACAATCGCTTGATAGTTTAGCGATCTGAGCTAGATCGGTGATCAGATCTAGCCCCTGCAACTCGGCGATCAGAGCGGGCAGGTCGAAGGAAGAACTAGCCGTGAAGGTCATGCTACGTGGTAATAATGGCTGTGTTAAAGCTTAGGAGATTTCTAGGAAAATTTTTACCTTTGTACGGGCAAGTGGCTGTTCGCCTCTATCAAAAATTGCTAATTGTCCGGTCATTTCTATTCGGGAAATCTCCTTAAACTGATTATCTAATTGGAATAAACGGTAGGAAGCGTTTAATAAAGCGTCGTACTTTCAGCAGACCAATGATGCGGCGAACTTTGGGGGAGACAATGGGTTTGGGCGGTGGTACAGGTTCCAGGTGGGCTTGCAGTTCCGCATATTCGACGGCGGTTAGCGGGCTCCCGTCGATCGGCGATCGGGCCCCAATAATCATCTGTGCCCGTAGGACTTCTTCAGGCTGATCGTCGGCAGGGGGTAAGGCTAATGCCGGTGGAGTTGCTGTGAGCAGGGATAGCCCCAGAGTGAGAGGCAGGAGGATTTTGCGATCGCGGAAATCAAATTGGGGCATAGATCAAGCCGAGAACAACCAATTAGAGAGATCGTAGCGCTTCCGCTAAATTCTCTAACGTCGTTTGGAGCAATTGCAGTTGGTAGTGTTGTTGGGTTATGGCTTGCCCTTCAGTCGCCGTTTCGTACCGGATAACTCGTTCTGCTACCAGTTCATAGCGTTGCACAGCCGCAAGATTGAGGGCACTGAAATTGACTAAATAGTCCCGCGCTGCTTCCAGGCAGGCATAACGCACTTGAGCTTCGGAAACCGTTGTGGATGGTGTGGAACTATCCGAGTCCAGAGTTTTATTTAGCAGGTAAGAGGCTCCGCCTAAAAGTGCCCCTACTACAGGTCCTCCTAACACGAACCCTAATCCACCGGCTAACAGGGTTTCAGGGTTTAGGTTTGCAGACTTACTACCGGGACTGCTACTAGGCTGCTCAGGCAATTCTACATCAGGAGGTGGTGGAAAACTGACCAGCAGTTGATGGGGACGATCGCGCTCAAAAAAGTCGCAGGCTTGATGCACCCATTTGGCAACCGCTTGCTGATGATCGATCGCAGTTGCCTTAAATATCCCCGTTTCCCAGGCTTTGAAAGTCCCCTGAAACAGCGCTTCGGCAGCGTCATTTTGATACTGATCCAATAGATTAATTAGCGAGAGCCAGTCGGTGAATTTGGTGACGCTGGTGGTAAATCCCTGGTTGATCAGTTGGGCTGCCTGTTGTTTAATCTGAACCCGTTGATCACGCTTTGTGGTTACGGTAGTGAGTTCCGTTTGCAAGCTATCTATCTTGCTCTGAAGGGCTTGTTGCACCTGACGGGCGATCGCCTTGACGCGGGGAATGCGGGTGGCAATTTGCTCTTTTTGCTGTTCCACGATCGTCTGTAGTGCCGACTCTAACATCGGCAGACCCGCCGCTTGGGCATCTGCCATGTTGCCTTTTAACCTGGCTCGTAAGGCAGGTAAGGCATCGACGCGATACAGGTTACTAACTCCCGCAGGCAACTGGGAACGAAAACTTTCGGCGACAAACCGCAATCGGTTATAAACCTGCTTTTGGTCTTCTGGTTCTAATAGGTTGAGGAAGTTGACGACAAACACAACGGTTTCAATGCCGCGATCGAGTAACCAGTCGCGTAAGTGCTCCCGTTCCCCTAAGGTCATCAGCTTCCGCCCATCCAAGACCTGAATAATTAAATCCGCCGTGAGCAATTGCTCTTTGACTAAGGCATCCTGGGCTTCCCGATCGTTGGTTCCCGGCAGATCAATCAATTCCACGCCGGACTTGAGGAAGGGATGGGGACACAGGACAGTTACCGAGGCGACATCATCCCGCATTCGGCGCTCGTCATCCAAAATTGCAAACTGCTTAAGAATCTCTGTTCCCATTTCCTCAATGGTTTTGCCATCCTGGAAGCGAATCTGACTCCGCAGGGTGTCGCCATACTGGACGGTAATTGCAGCTCCCGTCGTGGGAATTAAATCGATCGGTAATGCCCGTTCCCCCAGCAGGGCATTCAATAAAGTCGATTTGCCATAGTTGAAGGGCCCAAACACCGCAATCCGAAAATTGGCGTGTCCAGACTGCTGGCAAATGGAATGCACATCCTGGTGCAGTGGATCCTGGGGCGATCGCTCCAACACTCCTATTGCCGATCGGAGCCGTTCTAAAAGGATCTGGTATGCGTCCTGCTGCGCCATCTTTGCTGTCCTTGAGTTGCCTGCTACTAAGATAGCAATCCCTTCCAAAGTGCCTGTGATAACAAACACAGGTCAGCGATATCAGCAACTATCGCCGGGGCGAATTTACCTGCCTGAGCGATCGCATTCACCAACTCGCGATCGCCTGTAGTTTCAGCGATCGCGGACAATGCTGGGTATGGTCACAACAAAATTTAATATTTCATGCCCTTTTTATGGACAGAGGCAAGTAACTGCGGTCTAACTTGCTTGACCCATTGATCAAAATTAAATTCCTGGTACGAATGGTTGACTGCGTCAACTTTACTGCGCTCTTTGCTTGGTTCTGCTTTCATGCTCCGTCCTCAATGAATCCCAAATAATTTACTGTTCTATCTACCGTTGAAGCAGATTTAGACTGAAAACGCCAGGGTTTTCCAGGCTCAAGATGCGGAAATAGCAAGGTAAGGCTGCATTTCCTGCATCTTGCCAGACACTTCACCTGCTACCCCCATTAAAAACTCTCTTGGGGTAGAGATTAGCTCTGTGAACTCACGCGAATTCACACTACAAATTTGTATCTAAAACTACAAAAATTATACGCCTTCAAGTAGCGCTCTGAGTTAAGCCAACGTGAAGGTTGAGTAATCAAATTCCAAGGTGAAATTTTGAGCATAGGTAATGGAGATGGGAGGGCAGCACGACAATCACCTGTTTCGAGGATGAGTTACGTTGACCTCCGCCTCAATCGTCTCCGCATACCGCACCTCATACAACACAAATGGATTTTCTGTAATTTTACCCAAGGATGCCTGGTACTTAGCAGGCGGTGTCACTAGATCAGTCAATACCGTATCAATAAAATCACGGAGGCTGATGTGGGGTGAGCAAAAGCGGTGATGAATTCAGGTGACTGAATTTGTCCAACTGATAAACGCACTTGGACAACCGTTTCCCTCAGCCCAAGATTGTATCCTGCATGAATTGGTGCTCAATCTATCGCCAGAAGGACGTTAGGGAAGATGCACAGTGATGATGAAGTATTTATAGCTACAGTTTTAAGCTCTCATAAAGAAAGTGTTGCTGTACTTGCTTCTGTAAAAACCCGCAGATAGAGTTTACCTATGCAACATTAAAACTTTATCTAAAGGAATTTAAATTCAGTGATTGTAGGGATCTCTCAACAGCCACTAATCTTGAGCAATTCGAGAGGGCTGTAATACCTGAATCGGTCAGCTTAGAGGTAATAGTAAAAAATACCGTTCTCTCTGCCGGTCTATGCAAACAGTGTGGCTGTAATCTTGTTACTATCTACCTGACTAAAATTCCCTGGAAATAGGTTGTACTCCTATTGAACTAATCCTTTCTCTAGTTTTCAACCTATTTCTCAATACGGTATAAGCAGAATTTAAGAGTAATGGTGTCCTATCCGCTAGAGCACAGCATTAAACTATCTGCTGTCCAGCTTGTTTGTGAAGTGGAGCATCAACTGAATTTGGCGTAATAACTGACATACTTATTGGGAGTATCCATGCACATTCCTTTTGCCAGACTGCATACTACTGGACAGGAACTAGAGTACATTCAGCAGGCGATCGCTAGTGGGCATATTACTGGGGATGGTAGCTTTACCAAACAGTGCCAAACCTGGCTGGAATCAACCATTGGTTCTCAAAAAGCACTACTCACCCACTCCTGCACTGCCGCGTTAGAAATGGCAGTGATTCTAGCGGATATTCAGCCAGGAGATGAAGTGATTCTTCCCTCCTATACCTTTGTATCGACAGCTAATGCGGTAGTTTTGCGGGGAGGAGTGCCAGTATTTGTCGATATTCGCCCCGATACCCTCAATATTGACGAATCCAAAATTGAAGCGGCGATTACACCCAAAACTAAGGCAATTATGCCAGTTCACTATGCTGGGGTGGGCTGTGAAATGCCAACAATTCGTGCGATCGCAGATCAATACAATCTGATCGTGATTGAGGACGCGGCTCAAGCCTCGATGGCTTACTATGAAGGGCAGCCTCTGGGTAGTTATGGACACATGGCAGCATTTAGCTTCCATGCCACCAAAAATATTGTGTCAGGCGAAGGCGGGGCCTTAGTGATTAATGACCCAACCCTGGTCAAACGTGCCGAAATTATTTGGGAAAAGGGCACAAACCGGAGCCAGTTTTTCCGAGGTGAGGTGGATAAGTATACCTGGGTTGACATTGGATCGTCCTATCTCCCCAGTGAATTAGTTGCCGCCTTTCTTTGGGCACAGTTTCAGCAGGCTGAACAAATTATCGCGCAGCGGCTCAAACTCTGGCATCACTACCATAAAGCGTTTGCGGAACTAGAACTGGGTCGGATTGCCCGTCGCCCTCGGGTGCCGCTGCACTGTCAGCATAATGGTCATATCTATCATCTGCTATTGAATGATCTGGAAACCCGGACTCGCATGTTAGCGCACCTAAAGGCGCAGGGAATTCAGGCCACTTTCCACTATGTCCCTCTGCACAGCGCCCCAGCCGGACAAAAGTATGGTCGGGTAGCTGGAGATATGCGTGTAACAGAAGCCCTCAGCGATCGCATTCTTCGCCTGCCGCTGTCTTCCAGTCTGACAATGGCAGAAGTTGATCAGGTGATTGCCTGTGTCTTTGATGGGTTAAGTAGTGAACTGCCGCTGTCAAGCTCTGAACCGATGATGGTTAGGGTCTAATCGCCTCACCCTTACACTCTGACAGCGTCCCGGTTTGGTAATCTAGCCACCAGGACGCTGTTTCTCATGTGATTAGATGGGTGGACTTAGACAAATACCCGATGCTGCAAACACGGCATTTGTCGGCGCACCTGTTCTAAGCGGGAAGGCTCGATCGCGGCGAGGGCAACTCCAGGCTTATCGCCAGCGTCGGCTAAGACAATCCCCCAGGGATCGATAATCATGGCATGACCGTGGGTTTGGCGCAGGGCATAGTGCTGTCCCGTTTGGGCAGGGGCAATCACATAGCAGGTGTTTTCGATCGCCCGCGCTTGCAAAAGCACTTGCCAGTGGTCTTTGCCGGTGTAGGCGGTGAAGGCGGCGGGAACAAACAGTACCTCGGCTCCCATTTGAGACAGATGGCGATAGAGTTCTGGGAAGCGCACATCATAGCAAACGGATAAGCCAAGATTGCCCAAATCCTTAGAGGGATAGACCGGAGGTAATCGCATTCCGGCTAATACCGTACTGGATTCTTGATAGGTGTTGCCATCGGGCAAATTCACATCAAACAAGTGTACTTTCTCGTACCGTGCCAACTCATCGCCATTCGGTCCAATCAGGAGTGCCGTATTATGCACTCTGCCATTGTCTACTGGTTGAGGAAAGCCACCCCCTAGGATCGTGATTTGGAAGCGCTGCGCCATCACTTTGAGAAATTTTTCGCTGGCTTGCCCGATCGCATCTGCCTGTGCCAATTTATCGGCTTCTTCACCCAGAAATGAAAAATTTTCTGGTAAGCAAACGAGTTCAGCTCCCTGGCGCACTGCCAGATCAATGAGTTCTTCTGCCTGCACCAAATTCTTTTGCAGGTCAGGTAAGCTGGTCATTTGAATAGCAGCCGCCAAATAGGATTTCATACGCTCAACCCAAGCTCGTACAAACAAAAACTACTAAATCAATCATGGATACTAGCAGGTTACCCATGCGCATCATCGTGTAACTCAAGGGATGTTGCTGCCCTGTGCCCTCTGCTTGTGCAGCGATCGCTCAAGCAAGTCGAACTATATAACTCGAAACCGTACCAGCATAACCTCTTAACGGACGTTCCGTAGCTATCCTGCCTGGAAGTGAGCAGGTGTTTCTAACAATCATCCTCGATCAATCATGATGCTCGGTGCGATCGCGCGGAGACAGATTGCCTAGGCTGACGGTTTGCGTCATTCAGATTGTTGATGGGAGGCACAGATACCAACAGATACCAACAGATAACAAATGAATGCGATCAATAGGGGTTGCCTGCATTCCCTAACTATTCTTTAATCAGATTTTATTGACTACTACACCAATCCGGGCATTGCTCGCCATCTTGCCACCCATAGGGATGCAGCCCACACACTAGAATCGTTCGGGTGTCTTGGCGGTAACCATAGGCAATTCCATGATAATGGGTACAGCCCTGACAGGGTTTAGGACGGGAGGATGGGGGACTGGTAAAGCCAAGCTGCGATCGCAGGATATGTTGTTTACTTTGTAACCGTTGCCAGCGAGCGTGATCAGCTTTTCTAAAAAAATAATGAATTTTACCAAACGGATACTGAGCCGCATTCATGAGCTTATGTGTGAGGGGCTATTCTCTAGCCTACCCACAATTGTCTCGATCTTCACGCCACATGCGGCAGAGATACAAAAGTCTACCTGGCTTCACTCACCTGCCATAGTTTGACGGTATTGTCAGAACTGCCACTGGCAATGATACCGCCATCGGGGCTGATGCTGACTGCATTAATGGGATGGCTCTCATGTAACGTTGTGCGTAGTTCCCCGGTTTGGGGTTGCCAAACCCGAATCGTTTTGTCGCTACTGCCACTCACCAATACCCTACCATTGGCACTGAGCGTGATCGCATTGACGGAATCCGAGTGACCGGACAGAGTGCGAATGGCTTCCCCTCGGGTTAAATTCCATACCTTAATCGTTTTATCTTTACTGCCACTCACCAGGGTTTTGCTATCTGGACTAATGACGATCGCGTTAACAGAATTGAAATGTTTACCCGCAAAGGTATGGATTTGTTCTCCAGTTTTCAAATTCCATAGCTTGACCTGATTATCTAACCCCCCACTGGCTACGGTTTGACCATCGGGACTGATTGCCACCGATCGAATCATCCCTGCCAGATTGGGAAAGATGCGTAGGGTTTCGCCACTGCTTAACTTCCATAACCGGATCGTGCGATCTTCGCTGCCACTGACCAACCACTGACCATCGGTATGAACGGCGACTGAGTTGACATCCCGTGTGTGTCCTGTCAAGGTACGGAGCAATTTACCACTGGCAACCTGCCAAACTCTAACCGTGTCATCATCACTGCCGCTAATCAGTAACTGGCTATCGGGACTAAAGGCTAGACAATTTACGGCTTTCGTGTGTCCAGTTAGGGTGGCAATCAGTTCTCCGGTGGTCAGGTTCCAGAGTTTGATCACATCATCCAGTCCGCCACTGGCTACGATCTGCCCATCCGGGCTAATCGCCACTGCCATTACCCAACGGGTATGCCCACTCAAGGTATGGAGACAACGGCGATCGTGAATCGCTGGCATTGGGGGTTTGGACGGTGGGCTGGAAGGGTTGATTCCGGCAGAATTAGGCGTTCCCCATGCCGGTTGACCAGAGGTGGGAGCCGGGGGATTGGAGCTGTCTCTTATACACATCT